>DASSBQ010000255.1:0-7998 GCA_035698625.1 Nitrospiraceae bacterium | reverse complement strand
GAAAGGAGGGGCGGATGAACGTTCGTGAAGTATTAGAGTTCGCCAAGAAAAACAAGGTCCAAATCGTGGACCTGAAATTTGTCGACCTTGTCGGCACTTGGCAGCATTTCAGCATTCCCGTAAGTGAATTGACGGAAGGATTGTTCAAAGATGGGTCCGGTTTTGACGGGTCGTCGATTCGCGGCTGGAAGGCCATCAACAACAGCGATATGCTGGCGATGCCCGATCCCGACACGGCCTGTCTCGATCCGTTCAGCGCCGTACCCACGTTGAGCATGGCTTGTAACATCGTCGAACCGATTACGCGAGAAAGTTATGAACGAGACCCGCGCTTTATCGCGCAGAAAGCCGAAAAGTATCTTCAGAGCACCAAAATCGGAGACATTTCCTATTGGGGACCGGAAGCCGAATTCTTTATTTTCGACCATGCCCGCTATGATCAAACCAACCACAGCGGGTTCTATCATATCGATTCGGAAGAAGGAGTTTGGAATGCCGGTCAGGAAGGGGTCAACCTCGGATCGAAGATCCGTCATAAGGAGGGCTACTTTCCGGTAGCACCGACCGATACGCAACAGGATATTCGCAGCGAAATGATCATCGAAATGGAGAAGGCGGGGATCGCGGTCGAGAAGCATCATCACGAAGTGGCCACGGCGGGACAGGCCGAAATCGATGTCCGGTTCGACTCGTTGCTGAAAATGGCCGATAAGATGATGATATATAAGTACATCGTCAAGAATGTGGCCCGTCGCCACGGAAAAACCGTGACGTTCATGCCGAAGCCGATCTTCGGGGATAATGGATCGGGCATGCACTCGCATCAAAGCATTTGGAAAGACGGCAAGCCGTTGTTTGCCGGCAAGGAGTATGCCGGTGTCTCTCAAATTTGTCTCTACTATATCGGCGGCATCTTGAAGCATGCCCCGGCGTTGGCGGCGTTTACCAATCCCACCACCAACTCGTATAAGCGCCTTACGCCGGGATTCGAAGCTCCTGTGCTGCTGGCCTATTCCAGCCGGAACCGTTCGGCCGGCATCCGTATCCCGATGTACTCGCCGAGCCCGAAGGCCAAGCGTATCGAAGTCCGATTCCCTGATCCTGCGTGCAACCCGTATTTGGCGTTCGCGGCCATGCTGATGGCCGGCCTCGACGGTATTGAGAATAAAATCAATCCCGGCGAGCCGGGAGAGAAGGATCTGTACGATTTGGAACCGAAGGAAGCCGCAAAGATCCGCACGATGCCCGGCAGTCTGGACGAGGCGTTGACTCATCTGGAGAAAGACCATCAATTTCTCCTCAAAGGCGGAGTCTTTACCGAAGATCTGATCGAGACCTGGGTGGGTTACAAGCGCAGCAAGGAAGTCGATGCCTTGCGACTTCGGCCGCATCCGTACGAGTTTTGTCTGTATTATGATGTGTAGGGTAGCCTTGTTTCGATTCAGTGCTTGACGCCTCTGAACGGAGGATGGTATACCTGCCATCGATGAGCATGATTCATGGCAATGGCGCCTGAGTCGAGCTCGGCCAATAGGTAACGGACAAAGGCGTCCGTCATTCTGTTGAGAATGGCGGGCGCCTTTTTTATTGAAATATTCAGGTGAGACAATGATGTCTCACAGGGGCGAGTGAATCATCGTCTCGCCAAGAGGACAACGACGTCCTTCTTCCAATCGCTGGGAGAAGGACGTTTTTTTGACAGAAGATCAACGGTGCGCACGAGGAAAGGCCGGGCTATGGAGAATATTTGGAGGCCACAATGAACGACCAGTCGGTCCCACCGTCTCATTCCCTGACGAAAGTCTTCGGTGACGCTCAGGACGTTGGAACAGCGGAACAATACCTCCACAAAACAGTGGAAGAGTCCGTCGTGGCGGCCGTGCTCCGTGCGGCGGAACCCTCCCGCCGGCAGTTTCTCGTCGGCCTCGGGGCGGCGGCGCTGACGGCTATGATCGCGGACCTGTTCCCGCTGGAACGGTTCCAGGCTTATGCCGCTGAACCGGCCGGTCCGCCGGAGAAGAAAGACGTGAGCATCGGATTCATTCCCATCACCTGCGGCACGCCGATCATCATGGCCGAGCCGTTAGGCTTCTACAAGAAGCATGGTTTGAACGCTTCGGTGAAGCGTGCGGCGGGGTGGGCAATGATTCGGGACTGGGCGGTGAACAAAGAAGTGGATGCGGCGCACATGCTGACGCCGATGCCGCTGGCGATCACCTTGGGCGCCGGGTCCATGACGACCCCGATGTACATGCCGGCAGTGGAAAATATCAACGGGCAGGCCATCACGTTGCACATCAAGCACAAGGGCGTCCAGAAGGCCGCAGACATGAAGGGCTTTCGGTTTTGTGTGCCGTTCGATTACTCGATGCATAATTACCTGCTCCGATATTATTTGGCGGAAGGAGGCCTTCACCCCGATAAGGACGTGCAGATTCGAATCGTGCCTCCGGCGGAGATGGTCGCCAACCTGAAGGCCGGCAACGTGGACGGGTATTTGGGGCCGGATCCGTTCAATCAACGGGCGGTCTATGAGAATGTCGGGTTCATCTTCAAGCTGTCCAAAGAGATCTGGGACCGCCATCCCTGCTGCGCGTTCACCGTGACGAAGGCGTTCGCGACCCAATACCCCAACACGTTCCATGCGATGTGGCGCTCCATTGTCGATGCGGCACACTACGCGTCAAACCCGGCGCACCGGAAGGAAATCGCTGCCGCCATCGCCCCGACGAATTATCTCAATCAGCCGGTCACCGTGCTTGAGCAAGTCTTGACCGGCACCTTTGCGGACGGGCTTGGCAAAATTCAGAAGGCTCCGGATCGGATCGATTTCGACCCGTATCCATGGCATTCGATGGCCATCTGGATTTTGACGCAAATGCAGCGGTGGGGCCATGTGAAGGGGGATGTGAACTATAAAACGGTTGCTGAACAGGTTTACCTGGCGGCGGGGTGCGATCGTATCGCGAAGGAGCTCGGCTATCCGACGCACGGGGCCACCACGACGAAGCATGTCATCATGGGCAAGGAATTCGATCCGAACCAGGCAGAGGCTTATCTCAAAGGGTTTAAGATTCACAGCATGGCGTGAGGACCCAAATGGAATCACTTTGGTCGGCTCTATCATCCAAGTTCACCTCCGGCACAGATGCTGAAACATCCCATGTCCTTTCGCCCTCGAGATGGCTCGGCCGCTTTGCCACCTCCGTGTGGTTGCGGCTCAGAGACCTGAGGGTTCCCCAAGTCAGGGGGATTCGATCTGGTGGAACGATGCCTGGGAAGGCGAAGGGGAATCCATGGCTTATATCGGGCTTCCTGCTGGTGATGTTTCTTCTCAGCTGGCATCTCTCCACGTTGCGGCCGACATTTGACCCGACGGGGATGACCGAGGAGCAACTGCAGTTGATGGAATTCAACGGCGATATCGTGCGGGGGACGGACGGAGCCTACAGTTGGAATCCTGAAAAGGAAAAGGTCAGAGGTGTTCCGGGGCCCTTGGCGGTGTTCGACAAAGCCCGCGTCGAATTGGCTGAAGCGTTTGAGATCAAAGGTACGAACGATCACGGGATCGCGTATCTCGTGCTGTACACGGTGTCGCGTTTTGGCGCCGGGTTTCTGGCAGCTTCGATCATTGCGATCATGCTCGGGGTCGTCCTGGGTCTGAACCGGGTCCTGTTTCGGGCCGTCAATCCGTACATTCAAATCCTCAAGCCCATCTCCCCGCTGGCCTGGATGCCCTTGCTGCTCTATACGGTGAAAGATCCCAAGTGGACGGCGGTCCTCGTTGTGTTCATGGCGGCGTTGTGGCCCACGTTGGCGACCACCGCCTTCGGCGTGAATTCATTGCGGAAAGAGTATCTCCACGTGGCCGCCATCGTGCAGTTATCCTGGTTCAAACGGCTGTTCAAAGTGATTCTTCCTGCGGCGGCACCGACCATCGTGAACGGCTTGCGAATTTCCTTCGGTAGCGCATTGGTCGCAGTCGTGCCGGCGGAGATGCTGCTGGGCGAACTGGGCGTCGGATATTTGAGTTGGATTGAATGGAACAACCTGGACATTGCCGGCGTCATCTTCGCCATTCTGGTCGTGGGAGTCGTGGGGGTGGTTTTGGATTCAGGATTCAACAAGCTGGCGGGCTATGTCACATACCAGGAGTAACCCATGTCATTTCTCCAAATCGACCATGTGAGCAAATATTTTCCGAATCCTTCCGGTGACGGCCAGGTTTGTATCTTCAAGGACGTGACGATCAAGATCGAGAAGGGGGAGTTTGTCACGACCATCGGGCATTCGGGCTGCGGGAAAAGTACGCTGCTCAACATCATAGCCGGATTGGAGACGCCGTCCGAAGGAGGGGTGATCCTCAATGGTCGTGAGGCTTCAGGACCGGGACTGGATCGGATGGTTGTGTTTCAAAACTTCGCGCTGATGCCCTGGATGACCGTCTTCGAGAACATCGCCCTGGCCGTCCGATCGGCATACCCGGAATGGAATCGCCAACAGGTGACGACGCATGTCCATAAATACATTATGCTGGTGGGATTGAAAGGCGCCGAAGACAAGCGCCCTGTTGCGCTGTCGGGCGGGATGAAGCAACGCGTGGGTCTGGCTCGGGCATTCTCGATTGAGCCGAAAGTGCTGCTGCTGGATGAGCCGTTTGCGCAGATTGACGCCCTTACACGGGGTGTCATCCAAGAAGAGTTGATTCAAATGTGGAACACATCGAGAAATACCGTGTTCATGGTCACTCATGACGTCGACGAAGCGATCTTGTTGTCCGACCGGATACTGCTCATGACGAACGGACCCGATGCGCGAATAGCCGAGATGGTGCAGGTGACGATTCCTCGGCCGCGCTCGCGGGAGACGATCATTGATCATCCGCATTACTACAAGATCAGAAACCATATCATTCACTTCCTGGTCCGCCACGCGAAACACGGGACGACCGGAGACGGAGCATCTTCGGATCAGTCGATGGACGGGTCTCCCGTCATCGTGGATTTCGAAGCCGTATCATCGGCCGTGCGCTAAGATCCGCACAATGCGTTCGCGTCGGATTCGTATGGACGGGGAGATGAAAGGCAATCGGGATGCCGACCGTCGTGTGAATGTGCCGATGTCATGGAGCAGATTTATGATGCATGTTTAACATCCGAAGTATGCAGCCATCAAAGGAGGCCTGTATGGAAAGGGAAGCGATACGCAAGAAGATCAAGGCCGCTCGAGTCGAAAAGAAGCTCACGATCGCCGATGTTGCGAGAACCGTCGGCAAGAATCCCACCTTCGTGGCGGCCGCGTTGAACGGGAATCACCGCTTTACTCCGGAGGAAGCGGCGAAGGTCGGGAAGCTTCTGGATTTGGACGATGAGGGTGTTCAGTCCTTGAGCCGCTTTCCGGTGCGGACGGATCTGCCGAACATGACGGACCCGTTCAAGTACCGGTTGCTCGAAATCATCGGTGTCTATGGCGATTCCTTGCGTGAAATGGCGAACGAAATGTTCGGCGACGGCATCATGAGCGCGATCGATTTCACGTTGGACATGGAAAAAGTCACCGGAAGCCAGGGTGAAGCGCGCTGCAAAATCACGCTGAACGGCAAATGGCTCGAGTATAAGACATTTTGATATCGGATCGTTGACGGTCGGGATGGCGACATGCGATGCAACAAGCGCTTCGATCACAATTCTGCCGAACGAAGAAGGAGCCTGGATGGGACTACGGCTGTGGAAGGAGCGCGGTGGTTGGGGGGCGGTCACCGGAGTTGCCTTGACGGCGGTTCCTGCTGCGGCCGGAGCCGAATCCCCGGCTCCCGGAGTGGTGAATGCAGCCGACACAGCGTGGATATTGATATCGTCGGCTCTGGTGTTTGCGATGACGTTGCCCGGCCTGGCGCTGTTCTATGGCGGCTTGGTCCGCAGCAAGAATGTGCTGGGCACGATCATGCAAAGTTTTGTCATTCTCTGCCTCGTCAGCGTCTTGTGGATACTGCTTGGCTATAGTCTGGCATTCGGGCCTGACAAGAAAGGCGTCATCGGAGGCTTGGATTGGGTAGGGCTGCAAGGCGTGGGATTGATTCCTCACCCGATCTACGCACCGACTGTTCCTCATCAAGCGTTTATGATCTTTCAGATGATGTTTGCCGCCATTACCCCGGCTTTGATTACGGGCGCGTTTGCCGAGCGCATGCGGTTCAGCGCACTGCTCCTGTTCGCCGGGCTCTGGTCGCTCGTCGTCTATGCGCCGATCGCCCACTGGTTGTGGGGAGGGGGATGGCTCAGCGGCCTGGGGGCTCTGGATTTCGCCGGAGGCGCGGTGGTTCACATCAGTTCAGGTGTCAGCGCCTTGGTCTGCGCGCTGGTGTTGGGTGCAAGACGCGGATATGGGACCGAGTACATGGCTCCGCACAATCTGCCGATGACAATGTTGGGCACAGGGCTTCTCTGGTTTGGATGGTTCGGGTTCAATGCGGGCAGCGCGCTTGGGGCTAACGACACGGCCGTGGCGGCTTTTCTAGCCACACACACCGCCGCCTCCGTCGGGGCCCTGACGTGGACGGTCATCGAGTGGCTGCATCGAGGAGTGCCGACCGTGCTGGGCATAGCGAGTGGCGCCATCGCCGGTTTGGCGACCGTTACGCCCGGCGCAGGATATGTGGGGCCATTTTCGGCAGTGTGTATCGGGCTCCTTGCCGGGGGGTTCTCCTACGTGGCGATCAGCTGGAAAGGGCGGTTGGGCTATGATGATTCTCTCGACGTGGTAGGAATCCACGGTGTCGGGGGCATGCTGGGAATTCTGGCCACAGGATTCTTTGCTTCCAGGGCCGTGAACGAGAGCGGGGCGGATGGTCTCCTTTTCGGAAATGCGGCCTTCCTCGGCATTCAACTCTTGGCGGCGGTGACGGTCGCAGCCTTCTCCGCGGCGCTGACGTACGGGTTACTCAAACTGGTAGACCGTGCAGTCGGGCTGCGTGTGTCAGGAGAGGAAGAGAGAATGGGGCTTGATCTGAGCCAACACGACGAGCGCGCGTACTCATGAAGATAGATTTCTATTGGCCGGCTCGATGAGGGTGTGAAGGGCCATATGCGCTGAGACGTTCACAAAACTAGCCGGAATACCTGACAGCGTCGTCAAGGTAGGATTTGGCAAAGGCGCCAAGATTGGAGACAGAGGCAGAGTCGCCTCTTTCGATCAGTCTATGGCGCCTTTGTATTTTCAGTCTCTCTAGGGAAGGAGGACACCATGACGGCTGCGGCTTACGAATACGATGTGCCAACCGAAGAGGTGCTCTTAGGCATTCTGCGTGACGGGGAGATTCGGACGATGGACGGCCTCGTGGAGGCGTCCGGTCTTGATTGGTCGCGCGTTTTCCTTGCGATCGACCGATTGAGCCGGACCGGCGATATTTCATTACGACGCGCAGGGAGACCTCAGTATCAGGTGTGCATTACGGGGAAGAAAGGCTGATGGCTCAGGATGAACATATCCTCTGGCTGGCGATCTCCACCTCGCTGGTGATGCTGACCCTTCCTGGCGTCGCGCTGTTCTACGGAGGCATGGTGCGGAAGAAGAATGTGCTCAATACGATGGGCCTCGTTTTTCTTGCGTTGGCGTTGGCTTCTCTTGAGTGGCTGTTCTGGGGGGAGAGGTTGGCGTTCGGTTTTGATGGGGCCGGAGCGGGTGGCAGTCAGGGCGTCAGGTCGTCGCTCGCTCTGCACCACGCCATGTCCGGAGCTCTGGCATTGGCCTTGATCAGCGGGACCCTGGTCGAGCGGGTGCGGTTTGTGTTTTTCCTCCTCTTCGGCCTTGTCTGGATCGGTGTGGTGTACGGCCCGATCGCGCACTGGCTCTGGGGTGGAGGATGGTTGACCAGACTAGGGGCACTCGATTTCGCCGGTGGGGCGGTCATCCATCTTTCCGCGGGGGTCAGCGCCCTGGTAGCCGCGCTTGTGATCGGACCTCGGAGCGGGTATGGACGAATCGAGATGATACCGCACC
>DASSBQ010000254.1:0-3254 GCA_035698625.1 Nitrospiraceae bacterium | reverse complement strand
ACTGAGGAAGGCTGGGCCGATCTGGCCTCCCGCACAAGGAAAAGAATGCTTCGATAGGGGTTCATGGCTATGTCGCAGGTCGTCTCCGAGCCGGTGCGGTGGAATGCGTTTCCATCTTGGAAGCAGTTCAGCTGGCTCTTCTTGTTCGGTATCATAGCCGGCTTGCGGGCTTTCATGCTCGTGTGGTCAGGCGAAGCTGGATGGGCCGTTTGGGCCGCTGGGTCGGCCACCTTATTCCTCATCATTGCAGCATTGCGCAACTGGGCACACTACGTCGTCACTTCGAGCCGGGTAATCGTACGGAACGGGTATACCGGAAAGGATATAGAGACGTTGCGAATTGACGAGTTGGGCGATCTTTCGATCGAGCAAGGACCAGTGGGGAGGGTTTTCGACATTGGGACCATTGTTTTGCGGGATCGGAGCGGAGCTCAGACACTTCTTCTTCGTGGCGTGACGGAACCGAACGTCATCAGGACGCGCATCGACGCCCTTAGGAAATAGGACAGTATGAAGAAGGGGCTATTTCACTAGAGGAGAGGGCTCCAGGGGACTGGTAATAAGAATCACATTTTGCGTTATGATGAATATCGGGCCGACGCTTTTCCGCGAACAGCTGCCGCAAGCGGTGGTTGGCGCAGCGGCGGTTGCTGCGGTTGCTATAGTGCTCGGAGCAAGGAGACACCGCTATGAATGGAACTACTGCGGCTCAGCATCATATCGAAATCATCGAAACGGTCATCAAGCTCTATGTCTCACTGGAACAGAGCCTCGATCATTGCCTGAGTGAAATCGGAACAGGCGCGGTCGAAGAGCATGAACTCCAGGCTCATCTCTCCGCGAGCCGAGCGCAGATGAGCGATATTCTTGCGGGGAATCCTATCGTAAAGCAGAAGCTGGAGCAGGAATGTAAGCGCCTGCTTTCCCTCACCTAGGCCTGTTTTTCAAACGGAACTCAATATTCCGTTGCCATGAAGCAGGCAAAAGTAGAACGGGACGCCCTGCGGCACAAGACGGCCGCCCTGGTGGAGTTGTTAGACGTGCTTCAATCGCCGGGTGACCGGCCTCGACACTAAAAGAGGAAATGAATGAAGGTTGCTCCTGGTCGTATGGTACACCGTTAGTCCGGGTTCTCTTGATTCCGCAGCGCCGAGCCGGGGGAATATGTTTGTTGCGGCGCGCGATCGGATACGCCGGCGAATTGATTCGATTGGCCCGGTCCTGCTTGACCGTTTGGGAAGGCTTCCGTCTGGCTTTCCACAATGCGCCGCTGCGGGCAGATACCGGCCATTAGGGAGCGATTGGACGAAGGCCACAAGTTGCTCGCGTAACAGGCAACGCAAGGCGGGCCGCCGGCCACTGAACCCCTTAATCTTCGCACTCCCCAAGAGACACTCAAGCATTTCTTTGAAGCGTCCCGCCAGGGCGAGTTCATTAAGGCGTGGTACGCCCCCTACTTAGCCGAGCGCTTTTACTATGTCTTGAATAAACAACCATGGATCAACCGATCCATGATCCCGGACCGCGAAGACGGCCAATGTGTTGGGAATACTCTCGCCGCGCTGGCGATAAACAGGCAGAAGAACAGGCAGTGAGAATCATGGCCGGGATCTCGGTACTTGTGGAAAAGGCACCAGCGCCTCGCTACGGCTTGAGTGTGCGGAAGCGGAAAAGTCTGATCAAGGGAATTGAATGGGTCGGAGCATAGGGAGCACATGCGCTGATTGGTGCGGAGGCGTTGGTTTAAGTTATGCTATTGCATTGGAGGATGAAAAAGATCATGAGCGAACCTCAGTGTCTCGAATCGCCTCGGTGGCCGCTGCCGCAAGGCGATTATTGGTCCACACCGTTTGCCGAATCCCTGCTGCACCACCTTGAACTGTATCCCGGCCTTTCTGTTTTGGACATCGCTTGCGGGGACGGTATCCCGGCTTTTCATGTCGCCGAACAGGTTGGACCAACCGGATGTGTGCTGGCGATGGATTGCAATGACCGTGTGCTGGCTCGCGCGCGGACGATTCAAGGTTCTGATCTTCCCTGGCTGCGATTTGTACAAGGCGACATGCGCGCCTTGTCCGATGATGTGCCGGCGTTCGATCGGATTATCGGCAATCTGTCGGTGATGTTCTTTCGTCCGGACCGCCCGGCAACACTGCGTCAGTTGGTGGAGCATGTGAACCCGGGAGGCCAACTCGGGTTGACCTTTCCATCGTTGGGAACGTTTGATTCTCTCTGGGCGCGCATCGATCAGGAGATGGCCCGACGTGGATTGCGGGTAGAGCGCCGACGACTGGAAGCCTATGTGGCCGAACGGCCGTCCGCGGGGGAGGGGCGGAGTTGGCTGGACGAACTGGGGCTGGTGCAGATTCAGGTGACCGAATGGCCGCTGGAAGTCGCCACCGGAGCCGGTGAATTATTTCTCCACCATCCGCTCTTGCGAGGCGGCTTTCTGGACGATGTATACGAATGTTTCGATAACCAAGAGGTGGCCAATGAGGTCATGACGACCGTCTCAAAGGACTTGGCCAGCTTCTTGCCGCTGATAGCACAACGATGCGCACTGTCGGGCTATCGGCCCCGCTGATACGCGATCCGATAGATCACCCCGGCCTGGTCATCCGATACCAACAGGGCGCCATCCGGCATGACCAGGACATCTGCCGGCCTTCCCCATGCGTCCGCCCCCTGCAGCCATCCTTGCGCGAATACAGAATACTGCCACCCGCCGTGCTGGTCTCGCGAGGCCAGTGAAATACGATAGCCGATTTTTTCACTTCTGTTCCAAGACCCATGCTCGGCGATAAAGATTCGGCCCTGATACTCCGGCGGAAACATGGCGCCGGCGTAAAACCGCATGCCCAAGGCGGCGACGTGAGGGCCGAGATTCATGGCGGGTGCAGTGTACTTGTCGCAGGGCTGGTCCTTGCCGTATTTGGGATCGGCGATCGTGCCGCCATGGCAATAGGGGAATCCGAAGTGCAGGCCTGCAGACGGCGCATGATTCAACTCGTCCGGCGGTTGATTGTCGCCCATCCAATCCCGGCCGTTGTCCGTAAACCATAAGTGGCCTGTCGTCGGATCCCAATCGAACCCCACGGAGTTTCGGATGCCGCGGGCCAGAATCTCATAGTCGCTTCCGTCCTGGTTCATTCTGGCAATGAGACCAAAGCGATCCGGCTCCGGATCACAAATATTGCAAGGCACTCCGACTGCGGCATACAGCTTCTTGTCCGGTCCGAACGCGAGATATTTCC
>DASSBQ010000253.1:0-3711 GCA_035698625.1 Nitrospiraceae bacterium | reverse complement strand
GGAGATTGTCCGCAACGATCTCGTAATCGTTATACGACGTATGCGTAAACGCGCCGCGGCCGTTACAATCGCCAAGCGCCCAAATACCTGGGACACTCGTTCGCAATTCATCATCCACGACGATGTAGCCTCGGTCGTCGGTGGCAATACCGGCCCGATCCAGCCCCAAATCCTGTGTGTTGGGAATACGTCCTACCGCGAGCAGCAGATGGCTGCCCAGCACTTCCGGTGTCCCCTTCTCGCAGCTGACACGAGCGATGACGTTGTCCCCACGCCGTTCCATCGACACGCACTTCGCGTCTAGCCGGATGCCCACCCCCTCCGCCTCTAAAATGTCCTGGACGCTCTTGGAGATGTCCTCATCTTCACGCCCTATGAGTCGGGGCCCCATCTCGATGATCGTGACCTCGCTTCCGAAGCGGCGATACATCTGACCGAATTCCAGCCCAATGTAACTGCCACCGACGATGATCAGATGTTCCGGCAGAAAGTCCACATCCATCATTGAGGAATTGGTCAAAAACGGCACCTCCTGTATCCCCGGCATCGATGGAACAATAGCGCGGCCTCCCACATTGATAAAAATCTTGTTCGCTTCGAGCAGCTCATTGTTCACGCGAACGGCGCTCGAAGACTCGAACCGGGCATGTCCCTGAATCACCGTACAGTTCGACAGTCCTCGAAGCCACTGTTCCACACCTCGGTTCGATCGCCCCGCCACCTCATCTTTGCGCGCCTTGACGCGCTTCATATCGACCTGCACATCTCCGCCGATCGCAACACCATAGTCCGCTCCGCGCCGAGCGAGATGGGCGGCATACGCACTGGCGACGAGTGTTTTGGTGGGAATACATCCGGTATTCACGCACGTGCCACCGAACTTGTGCCGCTCAATAATCGCGACCGTCATGCCCGCCGAGGACAAGCGCGCCGCGAGTGACGGACCGGCTTGGCCCGTCCCGATGATGATGGCGTCAAATTTGCGGCTCACCGTCATATATGAACTCCCTGCTCGTACCTATTGCGGATAGCCAAGTAAGCAGGCTGTGGCCGCAGGCCAAGCTGCGGCCGATTTCTAAAATGTGGTTTCTGGCACAGTTGCGCGCGTTACAAGCTCACGCCTCGACAAGCCTGTCGGCCGCCATCGGATAATGATGACGGCCGTCGTCGTTCATTTCGGCAGCTCTGTGGCGGCCTGCTCCGCCACCATGTATGCCGCGTACCAGGCGGGCCAGTTCTCGTCGCGCTGCCCCCCCAGTGCGCTTTTTTCGTGCTGCCCGTGGGCGGCCTCCGCACGCCGAAGCGCGCTCGCCAGATCGTTCGCCGACGCGAATGATGTCGTCGCGGAGTCGATGCGACCGGGAAGCCGCGTCGTGACCTCTTGGAGCAGCCAACCATTGCCGTCCGGATCACGGAACGAGGCGAACGAGCGGTAGCTGCGATGATCGGGGTCCGGACCACCGACCCGGTGCCGCCCAAATAGGTAGGGCTCGTCCGTGCCCGCGTACACGCCGTCGGCGTCGTGGAACACCTCGCTGATCTCGACGCCACGACTGAGCAACTCGTCGCGAGCGGCCTCGATGCCGGAAACGATCAAGTACAGGCCTTGGGCGGAGCCGGGTGCCGCCGCGGTGACGTTCTTGCCGAAGATGACCGAGCAGCCGGAGCCAGGCGGCGTGAACTGCATCACCCGGAAGTCCTTACCGCTGTCGAAGTCGGCGTCGAGTCGCCACCCGAGCCTCTGGTAGAACTCCTTCGCGCGGCCGACATCCGAGACGGGGATGACGACGATCTCGAACTTCATGTCGATTCCCCCGACGCCGGCGTCGCTCCTCGCCTCGTTAGGACGCACTTCGTTGGCGCTCATGGCTTTCGATTGCATGATCATTCTCCTTTCTTTCTCTTACGCACATCGGCTTCTCGAAAGCCGGGCGTGCGAGTACGTGAGCAGCAAGCGCACACTTCTCTAAACTCCTCTCTCTTTATTTTCCTTTTCTCTTGAACGCGAGTGGACCGAAACCTTCGGAAGAACGGCCCCGGGGTACGACGCAAGGCCGAACGGCAGTTAACAGGAGCTTGGATGCTGGATCACCGAGGGAACGCATCCGAAGGATCTCCGGACTTGTGCAGAAATGTGAATGTGGTGCGGACAATACCAGTTTGGTAGAAAGTGCACAAGTTAAAACTCTTGGGAATGGACAAGGAACGCTTGTGTTGTCTGCTATTTCTCTTCGTGCAACGTGCCAATCGGTTGAACCGTCCGCGATTGTTGTTCGGATCATCCCTGATGGTCTTCAAGTGTGAGCATCAATCCCCTCCTCGCCTAAGCAACTACCAACTGAGCTCTCGAATCGGTATCATGGGCTCAGCAGTGAGCAGGCCTCATACCGACATGGTCATTGAACGTTTCCCCCGCCGACTCGCGAATCAAGTGTTGTTCACTCCTGCGGACCTGCTGCTTGGACGAAAGCTGTTATTCCGCGTCGCCCTCATGCTGGCGCTGGTCGCTGTCGTCTTCCTGGTGCTATGGCTCGATCGCGACGGCTTGAGGGACCACAGCGATGGTGAGGTGTCGTTCATCGACGCGCTCTACTTTGCGATGGTCACGATCACCACCGTCGGCTACGGCGACATTGTTCCGGTTACACCGCGCGCGAGGCTCATCGATGCGGTTTTCGTAACTCCGATGCGGATCATCATTTGGGTCCTGTTCCTCGGCACGGCCTACCAGCTCGTCGTTCGGCAATACATGGAGGGCTATCGCATGGCGAAGATGCAGGCCACACTTCACGATCACATCATCGTCTGTGGATGTGGCTATACCGGATGGTCGACCGCAAAAGAATTGCTGGCCAAAGGCTCCGCCCCGAGCCGGATTGTCATTATCGATCCGAACGAAGACCGTGTTCGAGCCGCATTGCAGTTGGGGCTGGCGGCCTTCCGCGGCGATGCGACCCAGGAAGTCATCCTGCAAGATGCCGTGATTCAACACGCCCGGGCTCTCATCATCGCAACAGACCGGGACGACACTAACGCTCTCATTCTCCTGACGGCCCGCCATCTGAATCCGACACTGGAAATCATCGTCAGCGCCAAGGAGGAGGAAAATGTCAAACTATTCCGCCAGGGCGGAGCTACCGCCATCATTTCGCCCTCAACGTTCGGAGGCTATCTCCTCGCCGCAGCGCTGGGCCATCCGCATTTTGTGGGTTATGTGCAGGACCTTCTGACCGCAGGTGGCCAGGTGAATCTTATCGAGCGCAAAGTTGAACCGCAGGAAGTCGGGCAGACTGCCGCGGCCTTGAAGCCCAACCTCCTGCTTCGTGTCTACCGGAAGGGCGGCGTCCTTGGATTCTGGGATTTCCAAGAGGGGAAGAAGTTTGAACACGGCGATATACTGCTCATCCTGAGATTTACGCCGTGAATGATTACCATTGCGGATACGGCAAAAGACGAGTGGCTTCCGGAGCCAGAGCCATCGTGATGGAAACCGGCAGTCTTTGTGCGGCGAAGAAGATGGTCTGCTAAACGGCTGGGTTCTGGCTTAGCAAGGTATTCAGGTGGCCAAGCTCAGAGGGATAGACCGTCTCGTGCACCAAGCCGAATTTTCGTCCTTCCGACCAGACCACACGGGCCTTATCAATCACAATGAGGTGGGGAATCGCGGGATGATGAAAAACCAGTGTCACCTTGTCTCCATCCCTGACGGGC
>DASSBQ010000252.1:0-2899 GCA_035698625.1 Nitrospiraceae bacterium | reverse complement strand
TCGGTTGCCAGCGTGATGGCGGAGGTATCGCCGAGGCGAATCCATCCTTCTGCGGCGCTGGCACGGACATGAAGATTCGGATCTCTGGTGAGCGCCGACAGCAAGGGCCGGTTTTCCTTGATGCCGAGCTTTCCGAGACTGGCCGCGGCCATGCCGCGAACCATCGCCATCTCGTCTCCAATTGCATGCGTCAGCGGAGCCACGCCGCCCGGGGACCCGAATTCTCCCAGTGCTCCGGCAGCGAACGCGCGTACCGATGGATCGGGATCATACACAGCTTGGGCTAGGACTGCCAGGCTTGCCGGACGTTTGAGGCGTCCCAACACACCCAGCGCAGCCATCCTCGTCTCTGGGTCCGGCAAGGTTGCTGCGCTGGTAATATCGTCCAGCTTTTCAGAACGTCCCAGCCTAAACAAGGCGGCATAGGCAAAAATAGCTTCAGGTCCGTCTTCCGTGCGCGCGACGTCGAGAAATCGTTGTTGGACGTCAGCGGCATGCGCTTCTCCGAGCGCGGTCATGGCGGCGATGCGGACGGTCGGCATCTCATCGCGCAACGCGCGACGCAAGGCGCCGGATTTCACCGCGAGTCCGGCTTTTCCAATCGCCTCAGCGGCTCGTGCTCGTACCACGACGGAGGGATCGAGCAAACCATCCTCTAAAATCGCGGCGGTCTCCGGCAGTCCCAATTCCGCGAGGGCCGAGTAGGCCGCAATGCGAACATGCTCTTTTCGGTCTCGAACGTGGCTCGTGATCATTCCGAGTGCCAACGGGCGAAGAAGCGACACATCATGCGGCTGTCCCGGCTGGATCAATTTCGTATAGATGTCGAAGGCTTCGTCCGTTCGTCCTAGGCGGACATAGCTCAGCAAGGAAAAACGGAGAAGTGCTTTCGAAGGTGTCGCATCCGGTGGAAGATCTCGGTAGAGAGAGGTCACCGCAGGGTAATCACCGGCCTTGAAGAAGGCCGCGGCTTTCGATTCGACTGCGGACGGGGTTTCAGCGGATGCAGTGAAGAGAGGAGCTGTGGTGAGAGTCAGAATGAGCGCGACGATGACACGCGCTCTTGTAGTCGGATTGGAGGCCGGGTCGCGTATCACACGGCGACCCGCCGCATCGAACCGAGTTACCATGTCGTAGGGAGTCGCACCGTGGCGGGGCGGTACAGCAGGCTGACGTAGTCCTTCAACATGCGCGTGGTGCAGAACTGGGGCGCGATGGTACGGATACATTCTTTAACCATTTGGAGCCAGCCCCGAGGAATTCCGTCACGATCGTGCTGATAGAACAGCGGCACGACTTCTTGTTCCAGCACGCGATAGAGTTGCTCGGCATCATGATGATCTTGGGCCTGCGCATCGGCCTGTTCGCTCAGCGGTTGGAGGCCCCACCCATTGGCTCCGTTATAGCCTTCAACCCACCATCCATCGAGGACGCTGAGGTTCAACACGCCGTTCAGGGCGGCTTTCATGCCGCTGGTGCCGCTGGCTTCCATCGGAAAACGAGGGGTATTCAGCCAAATGTCGACGCCCTGGACGAGATACTTCGCCATATGCATCTCGTAATCTTCAAGGAAGGCGATACGGCCGCCCAGTTTGTGATCATGGCAAAAGTTCAGCACCTCGTGAATGAAGTATCGACCAGGCTCATCGGCGGGGTGAGCCTTGCCGGCGAAGATGAGTTGGACCGGCCGCCATCGGTCTTGGAGGAGTGCTTTCAGCCGTTCCAGATCTCGGAAGAGCAAGGTGGCCCGTTTGTAGGTCGCGAACCGTCGAGCGAACCCAATGGTCAAAGCCTCGGGATCCAACAGTGTGCCGCGCGTGAGGACTTGAGAGGGCTGCAGGTGTCCCTGCATCCAGCCGGCCCTGGCTCGTTCACGAATAAACCCCATCAGTTTCCGCTTCATCGTTTGCCGAACGGCCCACAGCTCATGATCGGGGACATCCATGACTCGCTGCCACATGGCCGGATCATCGCAGGTGTGGGTCCAGGTCGGGCTGAGCGACTTGCTGTACAGATGGTGCAGTTCCGGTGAGACCCATGTCGGCGCATGAATGCCGTTGGTCACACTGCGGATAGGGATCTGGTCGGTCGGCAATCCCGGCCAGAAATGCTGCCACATCTCGCGAGTCACTCGCCCATGCTCACGGCTGACTCCGTTGACATGGGCCGACAAGCGCATGACCAGTGCGGTCATGTTGAACCCGTGCCCTTGCGATTCCGGTGTTTCACCGAGACGGAGAAATTCATCGCGCGAGAGGCTCAGTTGTTCCCAGTAGCCGGCGAAGTATCGATCCATCAGGTGGTGCGGGAAGACATCGTGCCCGGCCGGCACGGGTGTGTGCGTCGTGAACACGGTACTCTGACGGACCAGCTCGCTGGCTTCCGCATGGGACGAACCCTTTTGAACAAACTCGCGGATCCGCTCCAGGGTGAGAAAAGCCGAGTGACCTTCGTTGGCATGCCACACCGCCGGGGAGATGCCGAGCGATCGCAACATGCGCACGCCGCCGATGCCCAGCAAAATTTCCTGACAGAGCCGCATTTCTTGATCCCCGCCGTAGAGACGGGCGGAGAGAGCACGGTCCTCCGGGCTATTTTCCGGCACATCCGTATCGATGAGAAAGAGCGGGATCCGTCCCACCAGCACTTTCCAGACGGCCGCGATCACACGACGGCTGCCCATTTCAACGGCAAACCGGCATGGTTCTCCCGACGGAGTCAGGGCCAGATGAACCGGAGATTCGTCTCGGTTGAAAGGGGAGTAGGCCGCCTCTTGCCAACCTTCCGGCGTGATCCGCTGACGAAAATACCCTTGCGGGTACATGAATCCAATGCCGACGAGCGGCAAGCCAAGGTCGCTTGCCTCTTTACAGTGGTCCCCGGCCAAGATTCCGAGACC
>DASSBQ010000251.1:0-4885 GCA_035698625.1 Nitrospiraceae bacterium | reverse complement strand
ATGTGTTCCAGGACCCACGGACGCGGCATCGTTTTCAGCGGCCGTTGGAACGCCCATGCCGAGTTAAAACTTTCCCATGCGGATGAATCGACCAACAGCGATTGGAGGCGGGCATGATTGAAGAGTATGTCAAGCGATTGTTAGACCGCTCGTTCGAGTGGGTGTCCACGTCGGGATTGCGGGTGATTCTGATCGCGATCGGAATGATCGTCTTGTTTACGCTGCTCCACCGGCTGGTGGAGCGGTTCCGTTATCTGTACGAGGGAAGGCTCTCCGGGGCGACGGAACGCAAGCGTGCCGATACGCTGACGCACGTCATCCGAGACGTGGCGCGCGTCGTCATTTTTGCGGTGGGCGGTATGATGATTCTGTCGGAGGTCGGCGTGGATCTGAAGCCGTTGCTGGCTGCGGCAGGGTTGGGCGGATTGGCAATCGGGATCGGCGCCCAGAGCTTGGTGAAGGATGTCATTTCGGGATTCTTCATCATCCTGGAAGACTCAATCCGGGTGGGGGACGTCGTGGAAATCGCCGGCGTCGGAGGCTTCGTGGAGGAAGTCACGCTGAGAACCGTCGTGTTGCGGGATCAGGCGGGGAGCGTCCATGTCATTCCGAACGGCTCCATTGATAAGGTCAAGAACATGACCCAGCTCTATTCTTATTACGTGTTCGATATCCGCGTGGCGTACCGGGAAAATGTGGACGAGGTTATGGCCTTATTGGATGAAGTCGCCGAGGAGCTCAGGGAGGATCGCGATTTCTCCGGCGATATTCTGGAGCCGCTCGAGATGTTAGGGGTCGATCAGCTTGCCGACTCGGCAGTCATCATCAAATGCCGCATCAAGACCAAGCCGATTCAGCAGTGGCGAATCGGGCGCGAGATGAACCGGCGGATCAAGAATACCTTCGATGCCAGAGGCATCGAGATGCCGTTCCCGCATCATACTCTGTATTGGGGGGCGCCGAAGCACGGGACGCCGCCGCCGATCTATGTAGCCGGTATGCCACAGAATCGGGCGCCCGTGCAATGAGGAGGACGGACCGCCCGGCGTCCGGCTTCTCCCTTGACCGGACGCAGCGGAACCTTTTAGGCTGACACCGTCTCTCATTCCAATCACCCATGGTCTTGGCGGAAGCGAGCATAATCTTATGACCGATGGAGCGGGTGCGGTCCTGATCGTGGACGATGATCCGGCGATGCGGGAATTGGTCTGTGATGTGTTAAAGGATCGCGGTCACGACTGCACCACGGTCGGAAGCGCGCAGGAAGCCCTGCAGCAGTTGACTCAGAAAGACTATACCGTGGTCCTGACCGATCTTCGAATGAAGGGAATGGCGGGCACCGAACTGCTCACGGAAGTCAAACGAACCTATCCGGATACCGGCGTCATCCTCATGACCGGATTCGGATCAGTGGAGACTGCGGTGGAGGCGATGAAGCGAGGCGCCACCGATTATTTGACCAAGCCGGTGAAAACCGACGATCTGGTCCGTGTAGTGGAGCGGGCCATCCGGGAGGCGTCGCTTCGTCGCGAGGTGGGGCGCCTGCGGAAAGAGATTCACAAGGAGTACAGCTTTCATCATATTCTGGGAAAGAGCAAGCCGATGCAGGCGGTGTTCGAGTTGATTCGTCTGGTATCGGACAGCCCGACCAATGTATTGATCACCGGGGAAAGCGGGACCGGCAAAGAATTGGTTGCCAAGGCTATCCATTACAACAGCGACCGGCGGGATGCCCCCTTTGTTCCGGTCAATTGCGCGGCCATTCCGGAGCCGCTGCTGGAGAGCGAACTGTTCGGCCATATGCGGGGGGCATTTACGGACGCCAAGACGGACAAACGCGGGCTGTTTGAGGAAGCGCAGAAGGGTACCCTGTTCTTGGACGAGATTAGTGAACTGCCGCTTATGCTTCAAGCGAAGCTACTACGGGCGATTCAGGAAAAGGAGATACGGCGGATTGGCGCGACAAGGGCCATCCCGGTCGATGTCCGAATCATCGCCGCCACCAATCTGAAGCTGGCGGAAGAGGTCCAGCAGAAGCGCTTTCGCGAGGACTTTTATTATAGGCTCAATGTGATCGAAGTGAAGCTTCCGCCGTTGCGGGAGCGCCGCGAGGATATTCCGTTGTTGGTGGAGGCGTTCCTCAAGAAATGCGGGGAATCGAGGGCGAAGCCGGTCAAAGCGGCCAGCGAAGCGGCCCTGGCCATGTTGGTGGATTATGCCTGGCCGGGCAATGTCCGTGAGCTGGAAAATGTGATTGAGCGCGCCGTCACATTGACGCGCGGCGAAAGGATCGGTCCCGACGATCTCCCGCCGGCTGTTCAAGGATCGCGCGGCGATCGGCGTGTCTTGGATGAGGCGGCGGAACGGACCCTGCCTTTGCACGAAGTGGAGAAGGAATACATCGCCAAGATACTGGAGAAGACCGGCGGCAACAAGTACCAGGCGGCGCAGGTGCTGGGAATCGACCGCAAGACGCTCTATCGCAAGCTGGCCGAGATGGAAGGAAAGCCGCCGGTCGAACCGAACGAGGCATAGCAGAATGCCAAGGAACCGTCGGAGGATGCGGATGTGATCCGGCATGTGAAGGCCATTGGGGTTCAGGAGGCCGGCATTCTCTTGCTGCTCTCCGCCGGAATCCTTGCGCTTGATGTCCTGGCGCCGATCGGCGTCGCAGCCTGGCTCCTGTATCTGCTTCCTCTCGCCTTGACGTTGTTACTGCCGCACCCGCGCGCTCCCTTTTATTACTCCGCGCTGATCACCCTGTTCACGTTTGCCGCGTACATTTTCAATCCTGTGATCGCGTTGCCGCGTTCCTCCGATCTGTTGAACCGGGTGATGGGGCTGACCGCGGTCTGGGTGTTGGCCTTCGTCGTCACTCGTCACAAAAGATCCCGGATGGTGGGTGGGACGGAAGATGACCTGCTGGCCGGGCGATTGCGGCTGGAAAGCATCGTCCAGTCGGCCATGGACGCCATCATCACCGTTGACGAAAACCAATCCATTGTCCTCTTCAACCAGGCCGCGGAGCGTATGTTCGAATGCCGGGCTCAGGAGGTCCTGGGGAAGCCGCTCGACCGATTCATCCCGGGTCGATTCCGGGAGGCGCACCGAGACCACATCATTGCGTTCAGCAAATCCGGGACGACCAGCCGTCGCATGGGAGCCTTGGGGCAGGTTCGAGCCCTCACGGCAGGAGGCGAGGAGTTTCCGGTCGAAGCGGCGATTTCGCAGATCGGGGTCGATGGGAAAAAATACTTTACCGTGATCCTGCGGGATACGAGAGAACGAGAGCGGCTCAAACGTGAGCTGGAGGAACGGGAAGCGCTCTTGCGGACGATCATCGAGGCGGAGCCGGAATGCGTCAAGGTCTTAAGCGTGGATGGCACGATCCAGAGCATCAATGCAGCCGGCCTTGGGATGCTCGACGCCGAGCGGAGTCAAGACGTGATCGGAAAGGGGGTCTGCGAGTTTGTCATTCCAGAGCATCGCGAGGCTTTCGCGAACCTGCTTACCCGCGCGGCGCAGGGCCATGCGTCCCTTCTGGAGTTTGAAGCGATCGGACTCCGTGGCAGCCGCCGGTGGCTGGAAAGTCATGCGGTGTCGCTTCCGAGCGGTCACGGCGGCATCACAGGCATTCTCGCCGTCACCCGTGACGTGACCGACCGAAAGCAGGCGGAGGCGGAGCTCAAAAACAGTGAAGAGCGGCTTCAGGGCATCTTGGCCTCCATGGAAGAAGTCGTATGGTCCAGTTCGGTCGATTTTTCGGAGATCTTGTACGTCAGCCCCTCGGTAGACCGCGTGTGCGGCCGACCTGCCGTCGATGTCATCGGCCGGTCGGCTCTCTGGCTCGATGCGATTCATGAAGAAGACCGTCCCGGGGTGGAGCAGGCGATTCAGGCCGTGCCCCGTCTGGGGCACTTTGACATGGAATATCGAATTCGGCGTCCGGATGGCGCAATCCGATGCCTCCGCCATCGCGCCCGGCTGATCACCGACCACACCGGCCGTCCACTCCGTGTCGACGGCATGATGTCCGATGTGACGAAAACCAGGACCGCGGAATCAGCCATGAGACAGGCGCAGGAACGGTTCCAGGATATCTTCGAATCCTCCAAGGACGCCATCGGATATGTCTCGCTGGATGAGACATTCGTGCTGGCCAATGAGGCCTTCGCGAAACTCACGGGCTATTCCCGGCAGGAGCTGCTGAGCAAAACGCATCGGGATCTGACGCCGCCGGAGTTTCGCGTCGCTCAAGCCAAGGAAGCGGCGCGGGTGCTTCAGACGGGCGAGCCGGCGGAATACGAAAAGGAATATGTTCGGCAAGACGGCTCTCGAGTGCCGGTAGCCGTCACATTGTTTCTTGTAAAGGGAGACGACGGCAAGCCGGACGGCGTCGCCGCCATCGTGCGCGATATCACCGACCGGCGACGGTCCGAGCAGGCCTTGAAAGAAAGTGAGGCGCGATTCCGCGAGATGGCCGAAACGGTCGAGGAAGTGATCTGGATTCGAGCCTTGCATCCCGATCAGGTCCTGTATGTCAGCCCGGCCTTCCGCCGCATCTGGGGACTCTCCCCCGATGAACTGTATCGGGATCCGGAGGCTTGGATGCAGGCCGTTCATGCCGAGGACCGTGACAAGATAGGCGCGCGGTTCAGGGAATGGGTGGCCGGTGGAGGCGACGATGTGGATTATGACGTCGAATATCGCATTGTCCGCCCGGACGGAAGTACCAAGTGGATTCACGATCGCGGATCGTTCATCAGAAACAAAGAGGGCCGGATCTATCGCGCGACCGGTATCGCCGAAGACATTACCGATCGTAAGGCCACCGAAGTCCTGCTGTCACAAAGCGAGCAGCGATATCGCCAGCTTGTCGAAGTCT
>DASSBQ010000250.1:0-5786 GCA_035698625.1 Nitrospiraceae bacterium | reverse complement strand
GACGATCATCCAACGCCCTTGCCGGTCCAGGACGTCAACCAACCGAAGAAGGTCGGTCATCGCGACGGCCTGACCGGTCGGACTGTTTGGATTGCAGAGGAACACCCCTTCAATGTCCCGATCTTTTTGCAGTCGTGTCATCACCCGATCGATTGGAGGTCGATATTCCTCATTGCGATCCGCCAGGCAATACGTACAGCGTCCATCGGCTTGACGGATGGCCGCCTCATACTCTGAAAAAGTCGGTCCGACGATCAGCGCCTCTGCGATCCTCAGGCCGGAAGGAAGCAGGTTGATCAACTCCGCCGAGCCGTTTCCCAACAAGAACCAATCCGGAGGCAGACCGGTCTGCCTGCTGAGGGCCAGCCTGACGTCCCAAGCTTCCGGATCCGGATAGTGCGCGACCGCCCGCAATCCGCTTCGCAATGCCCGCAATACACCAGCCGGCGGCCCCAACGGGTTAATACTCGCGCTGAAATCGTGCAACTCAGCGGCCCGGCAGTGCTGTTCCCTGGCGGCCTGATAAATGTTGCCGCCATGCTTGTCGATCGCCATTACCATACAATCCAGCAGGCGAGTCCCACGGCGGAGGCTGAGGCCATCCACATGAGCGTCACCGCCTCGCTGATCCGGTGAAAGTCCAGAGGTTTGCGTGCCGCCCCGATCGTGGGACGAGATTCTACTCTGCCGTTATACCGATTGATTCCTCCGAGCCGGACGCCGAGAACCCCGGCCATCGCCGCCTCCGGCCGTCCGCTGTTAGGACTGGGATGTTTACCTCCCTCGGAGACCAAGGTCCGCCCCCCGTCAAGGACGCGGTGCCGATCGGCGAACCTGATCCCGGCTGCGATCACAATGAGACCGGCGGTCACACGTGCAGGGATCCAGTTCATCACATCATCCAAACGAGCAGACCCCCACCCGATATCGCGATACGGCGCTTCTTTGTGCCCGATCATCGAATCGAGCGTATTCACTGTCTTGTACGCCCAGGCCAACGGAGCGCCTCCGATCGCGAGGAAAAAGATCGGCGCCACGATGCCGTCACAGCTGCTCTCCGCCACGGTTTCGACCGTGGCCCTCACGATCTCCGATTCCGGCAAGAAAGCCGTGTCCCGCCCTACGATAAGTCCGACGGCCGCGCGCGCCTGCTCAATCTGTCCCCGACTCAGCGCCTCTCTGACGCTCCGAGCATGATCGGCAAGGTCCCGTGCCGCGAGGGCCCAGAACGCACATAGCATCTCGACAACCCAGCCGGATTGCAAAAGATCGGCCGCACGAATCGCGCTCCACACGATACAATAGCTCATGGCGGGAAGGCCGATCGCCGCAACTACACCGATGATCCTCGCCGCCAAGGGCTGCTTGATCCAAGCGCCGGCAAACCGCCTCTCTCCCCATTCGATCAACCGGCCGATCCCTCGCACCGGATGGGGAACCCCGCGGGGATCCCCAAAGATAAGATCCAAGGCGCAGGCGCCGAGAAAGGAGCCGACCGTCATCGGCGCATAAGGACCGCGGGCACCGCGATCAAGAAAGTAATCTCCGCCGCCTCATTGATCAGACCAAAGACATCTCCCGTCATCCCGCCGCAGAGGCGATGCGACAAGAAGGCAATCGCCCTTGCCACCACTCCTGAGACAACCAGCACGCTGAGTCCAGCTGTCAGTCCGAAACACCAGACCAACCAGATCCCGGCAAACATCGTCGCCATCAGGACATGTGCGATCTTCAGATGATCTAGAAACGGTCCCGCCATCCCGCCCTCGGGTCTGGCGTAGGACATCCGCAGTCCACCGATCGTCATGGCCCACCGACCGACCAGAGGCATGCTGGCCACCGCCAGCCAGCGGCCGTGATCCGGTAATGCCGAGAACCCCAAGTAGCGAAGCCCCAGCGCGGCAATCAATGCCATGGCTCCCATTGCGCCGATTCTAGAATCACGCATGATCGCCAACCGCCGCTCCGGTGTCCGGCCTCCGCCCCACCCGTCGATCGTGTCGGCAAGCCCGTCCAAATGAAGCCCGCGCGTCAGAACGATCAGGAGGAGGATCGCAAGTCCATCGCTCACGGGCCGCGACAGAACCGTCTCGAACATCCACATGGCGCCGACAAGCAAGCCGCCGACCGCCAATCCGACCGCCGGGAACCACGTCATGGAACGGGCCAGCTGTTCGGATGCAAGAGCGTGATGTCTCCGGCTCACAGGGATGATCGTGAGGAATTGCCACGCCACCACGAACTGATTCAGCACGGCGCGACCCGTTCTTCGGCATTGGAGACTCCGGCTTCGTCAAAGGTGGCCATCTGGAGATAAATCTTGATCGCCGCCTGCAGGAGACTGATTCCCAAACAGGCGCCCGTCCCCTCGCCGAGCCTCAGTTGCAGGTCCAGCAGCGGCGTCAGTTGCAAGCGAGTTAGCACCGCCTCATGTCCGCGCTCGACCGATCGGTGCGACGCGATCAAATACTCCCGACAACCGGGAGCCAGCCCTGCTGCGATCAGGGCGGCCGCGCCGGAAATGAATCCGTCCAGCATGATCGGAAGGCGGGCTGCCGCCCCACCCAGAATGAGCCCGGCGATCCCCGCAATCTCGAATCCTCCCACTTTGGCCAGGACATCCAACGGATCGCGCGGATCCGGACAATGCCGCGCGAGCGACTGTTCGATGAGCGCAATCTTGCGGTGCATCGTCGTGTCGTCGATGCCTGTTCCGCGGCCGGTGACGAGCGCCACCGGCTCGCCGGTCACAACGGCGGTGACGGCGGCGCTGGAGGTGGTGTTGCCGATGCCCATGTCTCCGGTTCCAAGGACGTCGATGCCATCTCTTGCCGCGTCCGTCGCGAGCGCGATCCCCGTTTCGAGCGCGCATCGCGCCTGCTCGCGGGTCATCGCCGGCTCATGAAAAAAATTCTTCGTGCCCGCGGCAATCTTGCGATGGATCAGTCCGGGAAGCACCGGACAGTCCGACGCCACGCCGATATCGACCACTCGAATTTCCGCCCCGACATGCCGGGCCAGCACATTGACTCCGGCGCCGCCGCGCAGGAAATTCAGGACCATTTGCCCCGTCACTTCTTGGGGATAGGCGCTCACCCCGGCCTTCCCGATCCCATGATCCGCCGCAAACGTAAAAACGGCTGCACGCGGCACGCTCGGCATGAAGGCGCCGGTGAGCGCGACGTAGCGAGCGGCCAATTCTTCCAGCCGCCCGAGGCTGCCGGGTGGCTTCGTCAGACGATTGAGCCTGGCTTGGGCCTTGTCCCGGAGACTTGGATCGGGCGGTTGAATGCGAGCGGCAACTTCTTCAATGGTCATGCTTGTTTCCTCGTCATTTCAGACGCAGCGTCAGACCGGCGAGAATGAAGTAGACCTCATCCGCCGCCGCCGCGATCTGTTGATGCATCTTCCCGCTCACGTCACGAAAGCGGCGTCCGGCTTGGCTCATCGGGACCACTCCGAGACCCAGCTCATTGCTGACCAGGATAATCCGGCCCTGAGCCGTCCCGATCGCCTGAAGCAATTCATCGACTCTCTCCGGGACCACCGGATCCGGCACACGTTGCTCTTGGAGATTGCTCAGCCATAGGGTCAGACAATCGACCACAATCGTGCGATAGTGTGACCCGTGAGTTCGCAACCACCCGACGAGATCAATCGGAACTTCCGCAGTGTGCCAGTCAGGCGCACGGGAGGCGCGATGGCGGCGGATCCGTTCGGCCATCTCCTGATCCAGGTCCTGTCCGGTCGCTACGAAGGCTCTCGGCAATGCTCCGCCGGCCAAATCCAGCGCCGTCTGGCTTTTCCCTGAGGCCGCGCCGCCCAAGACCAGAATCAATTTGGATTGTTGCCGGCCGCTCTTCTTCGTCGGGACGGGCGATGAGCCGGGCCGACGCGGCTTGCTTCTCGGAACCGATCGGCCAGAGGATCGTTGGGTACGTTCGACGGCGCGGCGCGCATTAAACACCGGGAACACCACCCTGCCGTTCTCTTTCGTCAATAGGAAGCGGCGCGGGGACATTGGGAAGCGGCCCCAGTTCTCCGCGACTGATTTTCCGGAGACAGGCCTGGCAGAGACAGTCGCGAAACTTGGCCGCGATCCAATCCATTTGCCGGTCCGTAATCGCGACCTGCCCGCACCAGCAGCCATAGCCCCCGCAACTGAATGATTGCCCGCAGGCTTCGCATGTTTTTATGACGGGGCCCCTCATCGCAGTGCATGCCCTTCCATGCGCCGGTTAGAACTCGATCCCCGGCTGTGCCTTTATCCCTTTGCGAAACGGATGCTTGATCTGTTTCATCTCCGTGACCAGATCCGCTTGCTCCATCAGTTCCTGCGGGGCGCCACGGCCGGTAATGACGACATGCTGCATCGGCGGCCGCCGCGACAATAGCGGCAGCACGTCTTCGAGGGTGACGTATCCATGCTGCAAGGCAATGTTGAACTCATCGAGGATCACCATCGCGCACGACGGATCGCAAAGAAACTCTCCGGCTGTGTTCCAGGCTGTCCGGGCGAAGGCGGTATCCCGCTCCCGGTCTTGCGTTTCCCAGGTATATCCTTCTCCCATTCGAAGAAAAACGACCCGGTCGCCGAACGACTTCAAGGCCCGCTCCTCCGCCGTGTCGATCGCGCCTTTGATGAACTGTACGACGGCCACCTTCATCCCATGACCCGCGCAGCGCAAGGCCATTCCCAGGGCCGCGGTCGTCTTGCCTTTGCCCGCTCCCGTATAGACGATCAGAAGGCCCCGTTCCTCCTGCGCCGCTTCTATCCGGCGATCGATCGAAGCCTTCACACGCTTCATGCGGGATCGGTGCTCAGCCGACTCCGTACTGTTTTCTCCATCTTCCTTCATTGTTTCAGGACACATTTGTCATAGAGCTCCCCGAGCTTTCCCGCTGAGTCGTATCGCAGTTTGAGCCGGCGGTAGTCCGGTTCGTTGTACAATCGGCCGAATTCCTCTTTTGAATAATAGGAGCTTGAATAGAGGGACTTCCGGCCGGCGCACCGCCGCACCTCGGCTTCTACGGCCTTATTGAAATATCCCTCTTCATGATCGGTCTTCACGACATCCCAGAATCCGAAATTGACATAGAGCTGCTTGGGGTTCATCGAATACAACGAATACGAGACCGACGGATCATACGCTCTCACAGGACACACCCAAACGGGTTTGATGCCGATCTGCCGATGGAGAAATCTTGCAAACTCGGGCGCGCGCTCGATCGGAATTTCCACATCTTGGATGACGGCTTCCTGCCGCCCTTCAATCATCCTGGCAATCAATCGGGCGGCGCGCGACCGATGAAACTGTTTCCATACTTTCCAGTACACAGCCGAGCCAAGCCGCTTTTTTCCCCAGAGCCGCCGCATCACGGAATACTGAAGGAAAAAATGCTTCGAGCACCAGAACCAATCGGTGTCCCAACGCCAGAGATAGTCATGAGTCGTCAGATAGTCCGTCTGTTTGCGCGGGATGGACTGATAGTAGATCTGCCGGTAGGTGTAATCGCTCACCCATTCGGCGCGATTCACGAACTCTCCCGTGGTGATGTACAGCTCTCTCTCGTGAAACATCGTCCCGTCGATAAAATCAACCGACCGTGCCTGGCACAACTGCGCGAGCCCTTGGAAATACTGTTCCAGATCCGAATAGCGATGGTGCGTCAGCTTGACGAACCGCTTGACGGGAACGAGTTGTACGACGGCTCTCAACGCATACCCCAGCGTTCCGTAGGAATTGGGGAATCCGAGAAACAGGTCGCCGTATTCATTCTCCTTC
>DASSBQ010000249.1:0-2118 GCA_035698625.1 Nitrospiraceae bacterium | reverse complement strand
CGATCAACGGCGTGCCGAGCCTGAGCGTTCTGGACGGCTGGTGGATTGAAGGTCATCTGGAAGGCGTGACGGGCTGGTCGATCGGGGAGAAGGTGAAAGGCCGCCTCGAATCATCCTCGGGGACGGATCAAGCCCACGCCGATTCCCTCTATGCCAAGCTGGAGCATAAAATATTGCCGATGTTTTACCATGACCGCGCAGGGTACATTGAGGTCATGCGGCATAGCATTGCGCTAAACGGCGCATTTTTCAATACCCAACGAATGGTCACGCAATATTTGAACAATGCTTATCGAATGGTGGGCGGCTATGCGAAACAGAGTCCGAGTCCTGATCGGGAACAATGAGCACTGACGAGCGAGGAAAAAGATGCGACGCGATTGGAATCAACCTGGAGCGCAACGCCGCTCAGGAATCAGATCATGCGACTGCCATAGCGAATGCGTTACGTCCTGACAACCTATTGTCGTGCCGCTTATGCCGGCGGAGATGTCTTGCCGGCACTGGCCCGTGAAACCAGCGGCAAGATCGCCAGCAGGACGACAAGCAGCCAGAGGGCGGGATGGGCCAGCATCACCAACAAGAGAGGCATTCGGTCCTCCTTTCTCCGTGCGTGTGTCCGTTTTCTTCTTCGGTTTTCAGATAAGTCGGCTTGATGAACGACTGATGAAGAACCGGTGAAAACTTATTCATCCGGCTGACACCGCCTGATGCGGCGTTATTTTGTGCAGTGTATTGCGTCTTCAATCAGGCTGACCGGCGCAGCGGGATTGCCGTCTGATTCCGCCGTTGAATTTGTGGGGTACTGGCCTGAGTCGAAGCCCGCCTTTCCGAGCGACTGTGGAGGAGCCGGCGTCCGCCGGACTGATCATGCGGATTCTGTTGATCGAAGATGATAAGGACTTGGCGAGGTTTGTCCGCAAAGGATTGCAGGAGGAGCGCCATGCGGTGGACGTGGCGGAAGACGGCGAGGCGGGGCTGGAATTGGCGAGCAGCGGCGGCTATGACCTGCTGATCGTGGATGTTATGCTTCCCAAGATGGATGGCTTGACGCTCTGCCGCCGCGTACGGAGCTGGGGCGATCGTACGCCGATTTTGCTGTTGACGGCTCGGGATACCGTCGAGGACAAAGTCGCGGGGTTGGATACGGGAGCCGATGACTATTTGACGAAGCCGTTCGCATTTGCCGAGCTGGTCGCGCGGGTACGCGCGCTGATTCGCCGAGGCGGGCCCACGCCGGCCGGCGAACTGAAAGCGGCGGACTTGGTGGTCGATGTGGCGGCGCATCGGGTCTGGCGGGCCGGAAGAGAAATCAGCCTGACGAACAAGGAGTATGCCCTGTTGGTGTATCTCTTGCGAAACCGCAATCGCGTGCTCACGCGCACGGCGATCATCGAACATGTGTGGGGACTGAATTACGATCCGATGACGAATATTGTGGACGTTCACATCAGGGCATTGCGGGCGAAGATGGATAAGGACTTCGACGTGCCGTTGATCACCACCGTTCGCGGAGTCGGCTATATGCTGGAGGCGGACGTATGACGTCGTTCCGAGGACAGATCCGCCTGGCGGCGATCGTCTTTATCTTGGGCCTTCTCATGGTCTTCAACACGGTGGTGTATTGGGGGTTCCAAACGCTCCTGACGAGATATGTCGATGGTCGCTTGGTGGAATTGGCCGACATCCTGGCTCATCTGGTGGCGGAACGGCCGGAGTTGCTGCAAGCCAAGGACGGCGACATCCTCCCCGAAGAGGAGGGCGGGCAGCCGGGCGACGAACGTAGTCAAGAGTTACGAGAAGTTTCTCATCGTATTCAGATTTTGGCGCCCAACGGGACCGTCGTATTTACGGGCGAGGATGTTATCCCGCTTCCGCCGGTGTCGAAACGAGCCTTGGAGGAGGTCCGTCGCGGAAAGCCGGTTTACGATACGGTCGATGCCCCGAATGGTTCGCCGGTCCGTCGCGTGCTGGTTCCTATCGTCCGACAGGGGGACGTGCGTTTTGTGTTGCAGGCCGAGGCTTCATTGGATCTCGTGCAGCGGACGCTTCGGAATCTCATGGGACTTCTCATTCTATGCTCCGTCGCGGCGATGGTCGCGGCCTGGATGGGAAGCG
>DASSBQ010000248.1:0-8001 GCA_035698625.1 Nitrospiraceae bacterium | reverse complement strand
AGTCACACCAACTAAATTCCAAGTTATCAGTTCTAATGTGAGTTCTAAACGGTGAATGGTCGTTCACCCGGATTCAGCCATTCAACATCAGAGTTCATAATTCATCATTCCTGATGAAGGACACTCCCCCAGACCGGTATCCTTCCAAATCCACGGTGACAAATCGATAGCCAAGGAGTTTAAGGCCCCGACTTATCCGCTCTCGTCGCCCTTCGGTGATGAGGCCGGGGAGGTCTTCCGGCGCCAACTCGATGCGGGCGATGTCGCCGTGGTCACGCACCCGCACATGGCGAAACCCCTCGTCGGACAAGAGCGCTTCGGCACGGTCGATTCGTTGGAGCGTTTCTCTCGTGATCGCCGTCCCTCGTGGAATGCGTGATGACAAGCAGGCTGCCGCCGGCTTGTCCCAATTGGACAAATTCAATTCCCTCGCCAGTTCCCGGATTTCAGCTTTGCTAAAGGCCGCCTCCAGCAGGGGGCTTCGGACTTCCCATTCCCGGGCGGCTGCGATGCCGGGCCGGTCGTCGCCCTGGTCTTCGAGGTGCACCCCATCCACGACGGTGCTGCCCGCATACTCTTCACGGATGCGCTCCAGAGCGGAATACAGGTCGGTCTTGCAATGGTAGCAACGACCGGCGTCGTTGCGGACGAAATCCGGGATCTGAAGTTGATCGGTCTCGAGAATTCGGTGAGCCGCGCCGATTTCCAAGGCGACCTTGCGGGACAGCTCCAGCTCGCGTTCAGGAAACGTAGCCGAAACCGCCGTGACGGCAATGGCGCGATCTCCGAGTTCATCGTGCGCCACCTTTAACACCAACGTGCTGTCGATGCCTCCGGAAAAGGCGACGACCACGCTTCCCATGTCCCGGAATATCCGGCGCATCGTATGAAGTTTTGATTCAAGCGTGGTTTGAAGCATTGCCGTTGCCGCTATGGTCGTACGGTGGACCGCGCTATTGCTTGACCTTGGCCTTCGCGATGGCCCCGACCACCACAAGAGCGTAATGCTGAGGATCGAGGTATTGTTTTGCAACGCGCAGGACCTCATCCTTTGTAACTTTCTCGATCGCCTTGGGGTATTGGGTGAAGTAGTCCAAGCCCAGATTGTAAAATTCCACCTGCGCCAGCACTTGAGCCAATTTGGCGCTCGTATCGATGCGTAGCGGGAAGCTGCCGATAATGAATGATTTGGCGTCGTTGAGCTCCTGGTCCGATACGGGGTTGTCGCGGATGCCTTTCAGCTCTTGCAACACGCCGGTAATCGCCTGGTTGGTAGTCTCGGTCCGCGTCTGAAGGTTGACCATAAACGCACCCGGCATCAGTCTGGTGTCGAAATGACTCATGACGCCATAAGCCAATCCTTGCTTATCCCGAATGCTGTCCATCAGTCGCGAGGAAAACCCGCCGGCGCCCAAAATATAGTTCATGACCGTGATGGGATAGTAATCCGGACTCGTGCGGCTGATCCCGGTATGGCCCAGTATGATCGTGGACTGCGTAAGGTCCTTGTCGATCAACTGAACCATTTTTCGGTCAACCGGTGCAGGCTTCTTCGGCGAATAGGGAGCTGCGGCCCCCTTCTTCCAGGACCCAAAATGCGTCTGCATGAGGGCGGAGGCTTGATCCTGCGTCAAATCGCCGACAACGGCTACGATCGTCTGATTGGGAAGATACTCTCTCGCATGGAACTGCTGGACATCCGCCGCCGTAATCTTGCTGAGAGATTCCTCACTGCCGTTGGCAGGCCAGCGGTACGGGTGCCCATGGAAAACCAGTTGGTTGAAAGCCTTCAACGCGACATGGCCGGGATCGTCTTCATCGCTTGCTATTTCACCGACGATCTGGGCACGCACCCGCTCGAACTCTTGCTTGTGAAAGGCGGGGTGCATGAGGACATCCGCAAGCAACGCGATTCCGAGATCTGCATCCTTCTTGAGCACCCGCACGGACACGGTAGTGAAGTCCTCAGAAGCCTTCGCCGCGAGCGCCCCGCCGACAAAATCGATTTGTTCGGCGATCTGTTTCGAACTGCGCGTCGTTGTGCCCTCATCGAGCAGACTGGCGACGAGATTGGCCAACCCGGCTTTGTCCGGGGAGTCCTGCGCAGATCCGACTTTGACGAGGGCATGTACTTCCACGGTAGGCAGGTAATGTTGCTCCAGGAACAGCACCGTGATTCCGTTCGGCGTCACGAAGCGCACCGGATTTATATCGGCCGCCCAGCCTGGCCGCACAAGCGCGATGATCATGCCGAGGAGCAGGAGCGCCGCACAGACTGGAGGCACGCTGTGCGGTAGACCGATGCCTGACAGATACGAGCGGGCGCGAACGCATGCCTTTGAATTCATAGGGCGGCTTTCATTGTGCCGGAGCTGTCTGGGGCGCTTGGGCGCGCGGAGGTTGCGGGATCAGCATCCCGACGGTTTTCGTGTCGTCGATCAGATATTTGGTCGCCACTCGCTGAACGTCTTGCGCCGTCACGGCCTGGGTGCGTTCGATGAATTGATTCACCTTCCGCCATCCCGCTCCAATCGTTTCCGCTTCCCCGAGCAGCATCGCGTGTCGGAAATTGGAATCTTGCTCAAAGACCCGTCCGGCCTCGATTTGGTTCTTCGCTCGTTGCAGCTCCAGCTCCGTCGGCGGCTCTGTCTGTAGACGCCGAATTTCCTTCATGAGGCTCTCCTCAACGGATTCGATTTTCTCGCCGGGTCTGACCAGCGCGTAGAAGTAGAACAAGCCGGGATCCGCCTGCATCAAGCTGTATTCCGCGCCGACCGCCAACGCCAGTTTTTGGTCATACACCAACGACTGGTACAAGCGCGAGCTTTTGCCATGCGACAAAATGGACTCCAGAATATTGAGCGCATAGGAATCGTCGCTGGTGTAATTCGGCACGCGATAGCCCATCATGACGAACGGCACCTGGGCCTCCCGTTTCAACATGAACCGACGTTCTCCGCGCTGTTCCGGTTCCGCGGCCACCGTCGGCTTCGGCGTCGGTCCCTTTGGGATAGGCTCGAACAATTTGGTGATGGTCTGAATCAATGTGTCGGCTTTGATGTCGCCCACAATGACCAATGTGGCATTGTTCGGCGAGTAGTAGGTGTCGTAGTGCCGTTGCAGATCTTCCAAGGTCATGGCGTCCAAGTCCGCGAACCAGCCGATGACCGGCCAATGATAGGGATGGCTGACATAGGCCTGCGCGAAAAGGGCTTCGACCAGCGCTCCCTGGGGATCGTCTTCCGAGCGGAGGCGACGCTCTTCCTTTACGACTTCCCGTTCGGTCTTGAACTCGTTGCCGTCCAGAATAAGGCCCTGCATCCGGTCCGACTCGAGTTCCAATGCGAGGGTCACGCGGTCGGCCGCTAAATTCTCGAAATAGGCGGTGAAATCTTGACTGGTAAATGCATTATCCATCCCCCCGTTTTTTCGAATCAGACGGGAAAACGAGCCTTTGGGGAACCGGTTGGTTCCCTTGAACATCATATGTTCCAACATATGAGAGAGCCCGGCCCTGCCCATCACTTCATTTCTGGATCCGACCTTGTACCACACCTGGACGGTCGCGACCGGCGCCTTGGGGACTTCAACCAGCAACACCCGCATGTCGTTGGACAGCACATACTCCCTGGGTTCGAGGGCACGGGAGACAGGCACTGCCGCCGCAGACATCGTGAACAGCATGCCAATGATCGTGAAGATGGCGCGGGTGGATGTGAAGCGAAGGAGTAAGGTCATGAGGTCATGATAGAAAACCAACTCATGCTAGCAACGGGCTTCAATCTGTGTCAAGGTAACGGCAGTGTCATCCGGAACATCACCGAGTTGGCCGCAGGCTCCAAGGACATCGCGCCCGCGGCTCTTTCTCACGAATGCGTCGAGGCCGGCGCGGCGGAGCGTTTCCTGGAACGAACTCACCGCCTCATCCGACGGGCGGTGAAATCGGCTGCCGGGAAACGGGTTAAACGGAATCAAATTCACCTTGCTGCGGAGACCCCGCAGCAGCATGGCCAAGCGCCGGGCGTCCTCCAGTCCGTCATTGACGCCTCCTAACAAGACATATTCGAATGTCAGGCGTCGACGCGAGGCAAGCGGATAGGCGCGACAGGCTGCGAGGAGGCTCCGGAGCGAATGGAGCCGGTTCGCGGCGGGCATGAGTCGCTCTCTCATGTGATTCGTCGTGGCATTGAGCGAGATGGCGAGATTCACCCCCAACGGCGCCATTTCTTTCAGCCGGGTTGCCAAGCCGGCGGTGGAGACCGTGATGCGCCGCGGAGAAAAACCGAACCCCCACACATCGTTCGTGAGCCGCCCGATCGCATCCTTGAGCGCGTCGATATTTGCCAGCGGTTCTCCCATGCCCATGAAGACCAGGTTCGTAAGAGGTGCGTCTTTGTCGCCGTGAGTCTGCGCAGCGAGAACTTGGGTCACAATTTCAGCGACCCGTAGGTTACGCCGAAGGCCCATGGTGCCGGTGAGACAAAATCCACAGTCCAGCGTGCAGCCGATCTGGGTGGACAGGCACAGCGTTAATCGGCCGTCTTCGGGAATCAAGACGCTCTCCACGGCCAGGCCGTCGGCCAACGTCAGGACCAATTTTCTTGTCCCGTCTTTCGATGTATAAACCCGACAGTCGCGAGGGCTCGAAATGACGGAACAGTTCGACAGCCGGATTCGATCGTCCTGGGAGAGGTCGGTCATGCGTCCGATATCCGTCTCTCGACGGCGATACAGCCACCGTAGCACTTGCCGGGCACGATAGGCCGGCCAGCCGAGCCCTCGGACGAATTGCACCATGCCGATTTCATTCAGGCTGAGAAGATCCAGCGGTTCTGTAAGGGGCTGCGCGGTCGTCATGTGCCGAAAGCCTAACACACCAAAAAAATCGGTGACAAGCAACGGCCGTGGCCGAGCCCATGTCAGACTGTCACGGCCGCCTCGAAGTCACTATAATAGGTGTTATTTGCCATGAGGCTTGGACTCTTGACACGTTCTATTGCTTCGGTGCTTACGCGTACGAGGGGATGGCTTCTGCTGTCCGCTCTGCTGGGGCTCACATGGCTGATGCTGCCCAGCGTGTTCGGCCAGTTGTCCCCCCAGCAGTTGGGGCCCGAGTGGTCATGTGAGTCGGCGGAAGACTGTTTTAGGTCGGCCACCGTCGTCCGCGGCAATCGTGGAACAACGGAACGTCGGGATGACGTGCTCTCGACGAAGATCGGGCGGTTGCGCGGCATCATGGAACGCTATCCCGCTTCCCTATGGGCCAAGCGAGCCGGTTTGCTGGTGGGCATTCTGTTGATTGATCGAGAGCCGGCCGAGGCGATCCGGTATCTCAAGAGCGCCCAGCGTGACTTTTCCCAACTGGAAGACTATTTCCGTCTATGGATAGGTGGTTCGCTGGTAAACTTGAACGAGAGGGCAGAGGCCGCGAAGATGTTTGAATCGATCCGCGAAGCCGTACCCGATTCAAATCTCGTGGTGCGCAGCGCATATCGGGCCGGAGAGAGCTATTATCTGGCCGATGATTGTGCGGCTGCTACAGACCGGCTGACCCGCGCCTTGGCGATGAATGACAAAGACCAGGCGGCGCCCTCGGCCTTGTTTCACCTTGCGGATTGTCATGCTCGGGAGGCCCGGTTCACGGAGGCCCGCACGGCATTCAAACAACTTTGGATACGATTCCCACATACGGCTGAAGCGCGGGATGCAAAAGCCCGCCTGGATGCGCATGTAGGCGGAGAGGCCTGGCTTCCGTCCGCGGATGACCATTTTCAACGCGCTCAAGCTTTTCTCGGGCTCGCCATGCAGAACGAGGCGATCGATGAACTGCGGCGCGTTCTCTCCCTGAGCCCGCAGCATCCTCGTCGATATGAGGCCAGGCTGAAACTCGGTATCGCCCAGACCAGATTGAAGCAGTATGACCTGGCGAGAGAGGCGTTCCGTAGCCTATCCATCGAACGGGTCCCCGAATCGAATGAAGCCCTGGTTTGGTTATCGCGGGTGTATCTACGGCAGGGACTGGGCGACAAGCTGCTGGAGCTGGCTCGTGAGTCATTGACTGCCGCGCTGACGAATGATCAAAAAGCCATGGTGCAGTTGTTCGCCGGCGTATGGCTCGAGGATCAAGGCCGCTACGATGACGCGATCGGGGCATTCCGCAACGTGGCAAAGTACGGAGAGTCGGCTTCGCAGCGCGCGGAGGGATTGTGGAGGGTGGGATGGGTGCAATACCGCACGGCACGGTATGCAGAAGCTGTCGAGACATTCAAGACGGTGGCGGATGCGCAAGTCGGTGCATTGGAGCCGCAAGCCCTCTATTGGTTGGCGCGCGCCTCGGATCAGGACAAAAACGGCAAGCCACACGATTATTACAGCCGCGTGTGCCAGCGCCAGATGTATAGCTATTACTGTCAATTGGCTATGCGACAGTCTGGGGTGCAGGTTGCTTCCATTCCGCAAATTGTACCGGTGAGCGCGGGGATGGACGGCGCTGTGCCGCTGCCGGAAAATCGACGACCTGAAATTGAGCGGCATCCGGCCTACCGACGGGCGGTCGAACTGAAGATTCTCGGTCTCACCCAAGACGCCGCCCGCGAGCTTGCAGCTCTCGCCGAGCAGTACAGCCGTGACGAAGAAGTCTTGCTGGCATTTTCAGCCTTATTGAATGAAGTTGGCGCCTATTATCCGGCGTTGCGTCTGGCCAAGACGCACTTCCGTGACAAGCTTGAGCGTGGCGGTGCTCCGGCTTCTTCCGTGCTATGGACGGTGGCGTATCCGACGGGGCTCATTTCTACCATACAGGCTCAAGGCGTGACCCAGGTGAACCCGTATCTTGCCGCGGCCATCATTCGCGAGGAAAGTCAGTACGATGAAAAGGCCGTGTCGATGGTCGGGGCGATCGGCTTGATGCAGCTCATGCCCACGACAGCCAACCAGGTGGCGCAGCGATTCGGATTATCCGCGGTGGAACGGGATGATCTGTTTGATCAAGGCATGAATATCGGCCTCGGCGTTCGATACCTGGGACAGCTGCTCGATCAGTTTTCCGGCAATATCGCCTATGCGGTTGCGGCCTACAATGCCGGCCCGACTGCTGTAAGCAATTGGATTGCAATGCATCGAGGGCGTGAGCAGGATGAGTTCATCGAGTTGATTCCGTATCAGGAGACTCGGCTCTACGTGAAACGTGTGCTTCGCAGTTACGGCGAGTATTTGAGGCTTCATCGCCTTTCCTCCTAAGCCTCCTTTCTTGACAAGGTATTGTGAACTTTCTATAGTGCCCGCCCATATACGGTATTTCTTACCTTGTATGAGGATGGTGCTATGACATTGGATCGACTTGATGCATTGGAAGTGCGAATCCGGGAGCTTGTCAAACTGGTGCAGGACCTTAAGCGAAAGAACGCCGCCCTGGAAGAGGATCTTCGTCTTGTACGGGAACGGCTGGTGTCACAGGATGACAATAACCGGCGGTGGGAAAGAGAAAGAATGGATATTCGGGCGCGGATCGAACGTGTCCTGGGAGAGATCGAAGTTCTTGAATGTTTGGACCCTTCCAAGGAGGTGGCTCTTGATTAAGACCATCGATGTGGAGATTTACGGTCAGCGGTTCGGCATCAATGGCGACGCCGACGATTCCTACGTCTATCAGCTTGCAGAGGTTGTTGACAAACAAATGAAACAAGTCGCCCAGGGTATGAAGACGGCCACCCCTCATAAATTGGCGGTTCTTGCCGCACTCAATCTCGCGCACCAACTACTGGAGTGCGAAAAGAAGATCAAGAGGATCGAAACAGACATGGAGCGGCGGATGCTCTTGCTGATGGAATCTATCGATGAACAGGTGATTTCTGCGCCGCCTCGATAGGTCTACGCCTTGCAATCGCATAGTCCCTTTGCTATTGTGGTGCACCGGAAGATGAAGTGAACTGCGGATCGAAGAAAGGGATTTGGAATCGGTCAGGCGCTTACACGAGCTCATGTATCTGATGAATATGGAAT
>DASSBQ010000247.1:0-8357 GCA_035698625.1 Nitrospiraceae bacterium | reverse complement strand
ACACAGCAAAAGCGTCCGATCTATGCCGTCGAGGGTACAGCGGGTCCTGTCACAACGCTTCCTGACAATCTCAGAAGTATCCTTCATTCGCGTTACCCCGGCTACACGAGCATCCGCTGAGAGAGCGTGCCCGGCGCGATTCTGTTCGCCGGCGAGCCCCATCCTGGTTTTACAGAAAAAGACCGACTGTTCCCGCCTGCTGCATATCGTTATCGCTCATTCCCAATTTCTCATCGTAACTGCCCGGATTATATGCGAAAGCTTCGAGGTCCGCTATTGTCGAAGCGACGACGACTTGACTGTGTTCTAACTAGGACTATTATAGTCCCATGAAGAGCCGGCACCGCTCACCATGCTTGGAATGTGAATGCGACCGGGGCGTTCTTCGGTCGGGGGAAACATGACTGATACGGATATGGAGGTGAAGGGATGAGACAGCTGTTTGCAACCGACGAGGGTTGGTCCGGGTTCATTCTTCGATGGACAGCCGGGCTGGTCATGTTTCCACATGGCGCGCAGAAGCTGCTTGGCTGGTTTGGGGGGTATGGCTTCGAGGGAACCATGGGCGCCTTTACGCAAACACTGGGATTGCCCTGGATCGTGGCGTTCCTGGTGATTATCGGAGAATCATTGGGAAGCTTGGGCTTGCTGGCGGGATTCCTGACCAGGGTCACCGCGGCCAGCTTCATAGTGATCATGCTGGGCGCGATTGTCATGTCGCATCTTCCGCACGGCTTCTTTATGAATTGGTTCGGCCAACAGCAAGGGGAAGGGTACGAATATCATCTGCTGGTCATCGGGATCAGTCTCGCGTTGATTGTGACCGGCGCCGGCCGATGGTCGGCCGACCGTCTGATCGACGACAGGCTCGACCGTTGACGGTGCGGCAAAGAAGGCGTTCTCCCAGCGGGCGATGACATGATCCGGCTCGCTGGACAATCGATGGGCTCACGTCCTGATGAAGGTCTGTATCTGCTGGGAACCACGCGCTCATTTAACATTGCAATAGAGCGCTGAGGATCTCTACAGTACAAAGGAGGATTCATGCGGAACACTATGCAGGCGGTACGAAACGTGACTGAAAATCAAAAGGCCGTTCTCGGGGTGCATCGGCAAGGTTCTGCCCATATGGTCGGCGACGGCTTTCCGGTGCGGAACATGATCCCGGGAGAGAATATTGAAGAACAACTGTCTCCCTTTCTCATGCTCGACTATATGGGGCCGGAACACTTTCCGCCGACGCGCCGGCAACTTGGGGTGGGCGAGCATCCGCATCGCGGGTTCGAGACGGTCACGATCATGTATCACGGCAAGGTCGCGCATCGTGATTCGACGGGAAGCGGCGGCGTGATCGGTCCGGGCGATGTGCAATGGATGACCGCGGCGTCGGGCATCGTGCATGAAGAACTGCACGACCGGGAATTCGCCCAACGAGGCGGCCTCCTTGAAGGCATCCAGCTATGGGTCAATTTGCCGAAGGCGCACAAAATGTCCAACCCCGGTTATCAAACTCTGCTAAACCAGGATATCCCCGCAGTCGATCTAGGCGACAGCGCGGGACAGCTTCGTGTGATCGCCGGAGAATTTCGGGGCGTCAAGGGACCGGCCAGGACCTTCACCCCGATCCACTTGTACGATCTGCGGCTGACGGCGGGACATCGGATCGAATTGGTTTTGCCGGAGGGATTCAATTCATCGGCCTTCGTGCTGCATGGGAAAATAATGGTGAACGGGTCGCAGGCCGTGCAGGAAGTGGAAATGGCTCTGTTCGCGCAGGCAGGCGAGCGGGTATTGCTCGAAGCCAAGCAGGACGCGACCGTGCTCGTGATGAGCGGCGAACCGATTCGCGAGCCGGTTGCACGGTACGGACCCTTTGTCATGAACACCCGGGACGAATTAATCCAGGCCGTGCAGGATTACCAAGCCGGTCGGATGGGGCATTTGTCTTGATATGGGAGACGCGACACGCGGTGCGCCGCCCGAGAAAGGACATCCTTCGTCATGAATCACGAACACGCGGGATTGCATATTCAGATTTATTCCGACGTGGTCTGCCCCTGGTGCTATGTCGGGATGAAGCGCTTAGAGGCAGCGCTCGCGTTGCTCGATCGGCCCTCCGACCTCACGGTCACATGGCGGCCGTTCGAATTGAATCCGACCATGCCGCCTCCCGGTATGGACCGGAAGACATATCTTGAGGCCAAGTTCGGCAGCGCCGAAGCGGTGGACGCCATGTTGGACCATGTCCGCCAGGCAGGCCGGGAATCGGGTATTGCGTTCGCCTTTGATCGCATTCCCAAATCGCCGAACACCTTCGAGGCGCACCGCCTTATCTGGCTGGCCGGCCGGGCCGGCCGGCAAGGCGCAATGGTGGAACGACTGTTTCGCGGCTATTTTGAAGAAGGGGCGGATCTCACCCAGCAGCCGACACTGGCGCGGTTGGCAACCGACGCGGGAATCGCACCAGAGACCGCACGCGCCTGGCTTGGGTCGGAAGAAGGAGCGCAGGAGGTCCGAAGCGAGGAGCGGGCCGGGTTGGAGCTGGGCATTCGGGCCGTGCCGTACTTTTACATGGAAGGGCGACGCGGCTTATCCGGAGCGCATCCTCCGCCGGTCATTGCCGATTGGCTGCGGCAGAGCTTACGCGAAAGTGCTCATTCCTCGGCGCATGCAGGCTGAACGAGTGTGTTGACGCTGCAGGAGAAAAGGAATCCGACATGGCAGTCCAAGTGTACGGAGTCAATCACATCGCCATTGAAGTCGACGATGCGAAGAAGGCCGCGGCGTTCTATGCCGACGTTTTCGGTCTGGAGATGCTTCGCGGCGGAGAGGGGGCCGTCTGGTGCAAGCTGGGCGCGCACCAATTCCTCGCCATTTTTGAGGTCGAAGATCTGCGGCCCGATCGCGTCAAGCACTTCGGCATCATGGTGCGCGATGAGGCGCAGATCAAAGAAATCAGGGAGAAGATCATCAAGAAATACGGGCTCACCCCCGAGCCGAATTTCCGGTGCGATTTCCGCGACCCCTGGGGCAACCGCATTCAAGTCGGAGATCTGCACGACGAGTCGCTTGTCTGGCTGCTGCCCTATAGCGAGGTGCAGGATTTGGGCATCACCTTTACATCACCCCCCACGCGACGAAAGGAGAAGAATCAATGAGCACGGCAAATCTTCAGCAGCGACTACAGGGCCTCCTCGATCATATTCGCGGCGGCAAGATCATCGAGGCCATGAATGAGTTTTACGACAAAGAGACCATCATGCAGGAAAACGCCAATCCTCCGACCAAGGGATTGGCGGCGAATATTGCGCGGGAACAAGAATTTATGAACGGGGTGAAGGAATGGAAAGGTTTCAATGTGAGCGCCTCCGCAGTCGGCGACGATGTCACGTTTTATGAATCCACCATGGACTTTATCGCCACCAACGGCCAGCCGGTCCATATGGAACAGGTGTCCGTCGCCAAGTGGAAGAACGGCAAGATCGTCCACGAACGTTACTACTACGATACAGGCGCAAAGAAATGAGACGCGGATAATACGACGAGTGTGTGGATGGCGGTCCGCCTCGAAGCGGCCGCCATCGCTGTTCTACAGCGAGAGTGGAAGAGTGGAGGAGAAGGAGTACTGAGGATGGATAAGAAAGTCGTGGTTATCGCGGGCGGGTCAGGCGGACTGGGCCAGACAGTCGTCCCCAGCCTCAGGAATGCAGGCGCAAGAGTCATCACCGCCGACCGCAATCCGTCGGCCACGCTCGTTGAAAGCGGCGCCGCGATTAAAGTGGACGTCACCAATGAAGGCGACGTGCGCCGCTTGGTGGAGGAGGCGCTCCGCAGGGAAGGTCATATCGATGCCCTCGTCAATTTGGTCGGCGGGTTTACGACGGGACACGTCGTCGAAACGGACGCAACTGCGTGGGACCGCATGTTGACCATGAATCTCACGGCGGCCTTTCTCCTCTCCAAGGCGGTGCTGCCTTCCATGTTGGAGCGGCGAGCCGGGCGCATCCTCCATATCGCGGCGCGGGCGGCCGTCGACCCGTTTCCTGGAGCGGCGGCCTATGTGGTCTCAAAAGCGGGTCTGGCGGCGTTGATCCGGGTGCTGTCACTGGAGACGGCCGGATCCGGCGTCACGGTCAACGGCATCCTGCCGACCACGATCGACACGCAGGCGAATCGCAAGAGCATGCCGGACGCCGATGTCTCCAAGTGGGTCAAACCGGATTCGATTGCCCGATTGATCGCCTTTTTGATTTCCGAGAACGCGGGTCAGATCAACGGCGCGCTGATCCCCGTCGGGTGAGGAAGGACGTCACGACATGAAAGCCCATTATCTCGGTCACGTGGTCTTCTATGTGAAGGATCTTGAGCGTTCGCTTGCCTTCTATCGGGACTTGCTTGGTTTCAAGGAAGCGGGACGGATCTTTAACGGCGCGGCGGCCGCCTTGACGTCGGGGCGGACCCATCATGAGTTGCTCCTGATTCAGGTCGGCGATGCGCCGGGGCCTCCGTCCGGCCGGCGCCGCGGGCTGTATCACATCGGCATCAAGGTCGGGGATAGTCTCGATGAGCTGCGCGCGGCCAAACGAGAACTCGAATCGGCGGGGGTCGCGATCGACGGCATGAGCGATCATACGGTGAGCCAAAGCCTGTATCTCCGAGATCCTGACGGCAATGAAGTCGAGCTGTATGTGGATGCGGATGAAGCCGTCTGGAAGAACAATCCCGCCGCGGTCGTGGCGCCGATCAAACCATTGCGCTTATAGCGAACGGCCGGCGCCTGCACGCGGGTGCCGCCCAACCAATTCCGTGCAGTGTGCCTGCTTTCTTCATAAAAATTTCACGATCGCTTTCTTGTTCAGTACGGCTTAGCGGGCTAAGATGCGGAGAGCAGCGGGCGATCGTCAAGAATCGATTGTTTGCACATTAACAACACGACTCATCAGAGATCCATTACAAGAGACCCATTACAAGGGAGGAAAGACAATGGCAACCGCAGTGTCCATTAATGATCCGGCGAAAGCGAAACAGTACTTCGAAGCGAAAATGGCATTCACGACCGGCCCGGTAGAATTGGAACGGATGATGAAGGGCAACGAAGTCAACGTCGTCGATGTCCGAGCCGCGGAAGATTATGCGGAAGGTCATATTCCCGGCGCGGTGAATCTGTCCAAGGATCAATGGCAGAGCCTGAAAGGACTGCGCAAAGACAAGATCAACGTACTGTACTGCTATTCCATCGTCTGTCATCTCGCCGCCACAGCAGCCGTGGAGTTCGCCGGCAAAGGCTATCCGGTCATGGAACTGGACGGGGGATGGCGTTGGTGGAAGGACGATGGATTCGACATCGAAAAATGATGCGGGGTCATCAGGCATGTAAGCCATGATGCATGGGGCTCACGCCGCCGGTCCAACCAGGCGCGTGAGCGCCGCGCCTCGCAGACCGCATTAACTTCTAAAGGAATAACCGGCTCATACGCATCCGTCGAGGCCGTCTTCACGGTCGCCCGCTCGGATGCGCCTGAAAGAGGAAGCTATGCCCACACCCGTGTCCGAGACAGCCCCGCTCACCGAGCGCGATGTAAAACTCATGGATGCCTATTGGCGGGCCGCGAATTATTTATCGGTCGGACAAATCTATCTGCTCGACAACCCGCTGCTGCGGGAGCCGCTGAGGATCGAGCATATCAAACCGCGGCTCCTTGGCCATTGGGGCACGACCCCCGGTCTGAACTTTATCTACGTGCATCTCAATCGTATCATCAAGAAGCACGATCAGGACATGGTCTATATCTGCGGCCCCGGCCACGGCGGTCCCGCGATGGTTGCCAATGTCTATCTGGAGGGCACCTACAGCGAGGTCTATCCCAACGTATCGCAGGACGCGGAAGGCATGAAGCGGCTCTTCAGGCAGTTCTCGTTTCCCGGCGGGATCCCGAGCCACGTCGCGCCCGAGACCCCCGGCTCGATCCATGAAGGCGGGGAACTCGGCTATGCGGTCTCGCACGCGTACGGCGCGGCGTTCGACAATCCCGATCTCATCGTCGCCTGCGTCGTGGGCGACGGAGAAGCCGAAACCGGTCCGCTCGCCGCGTCCTGGCATTCGAATGTCTTTCTCAATCCCGCCACGGACGGCGCGGTGCTGCCCATCCTGCATTTGAACGGCTACAAGATCGCCAATCCCACGGTGCTGGCACGGATGAGTCACGACCAATTGAACAGTCTGTTCATCGGCTACGGCTACAAGCCCTACTATGTCGAGGGATCAGATCCTGCTCTGATGCATCCGTCAATGGCGGCCACGTTGGACCAGGCCATTGCGGACATCAAAGAGATCCAGGAAAAAGCCCGCGGCCGGCGTGACAACGGCGAAGGGTCGCCGGAGCGCCCGCAGTGGCCGATCATCATTCTGCGATCGCCCAAGGGTTGGACCGGTCCGAAGGAGGTGGATGGCAAAAAGACGGAAGACTACTGGCGGTCGCATCAAGTCCCCTTCGCGGAGATGGCCTCGAAGCCGGGGCACATCAAGCTGCTCGAAGCCTGGATGAAGAGCTACAAGCCGGAAGAGCTGTTTGATTCGAACGGCACCCTGAAGCCGGAGCTGGCCGAGCTGGCCCCCGCCGGCACGCGGCGGATGGGAGCGAACGAGCACGCGAACGGCGGGTTGCTCCTGCGGGATCTCAAGCTGCCGGATTTTCGCAGTTATGCCGTGGACGTCCCCAATCCCGGCACGGTGGTCGCCGAGTCCACGCGGGTGTTGGGCGGGTGGCTCCGCGACGTGATGAAGCAGAATCTACGCAGCAAGAACTTCCGGCTCATGGCGCCGGACGAACTCACGTCGAATCGCCTGGGTGCGGTCCTGGAGGCCACCGACCGCGTGTGGATGGCCGAGCGCCTGCCCGAGGACGATCATCTGGCGCCGGAGGGCCATGTCATGGAGATTCTCAGCGAGCATACCTGTCAGGGCTGGCTGGAAGGCTATCTGCTCACCGGCCGCCATGGGCTCTTCACCACATACGAGGCCTTCGTCCATATCGTCGATTCGATGTTCAACCAGCACGCCAAGTGGCTGAAGACGACGGATGAAATCCCCTGGCGCCGCCCGATCGCGTCCCTGAACTATTTGCTGACGTCCCACGTCTGGCGTCAGGATCACAACGGTTTCTCGCACCAGGATCCGGGATTCATCGATCATGTCGTCAATAAGAAGGCGGATGTCATTCGGATCTATCTTCCGCCCGATGCCAACACGCTGCTGTCCGTCATGGACCATTGTCTCCGCAGCCGCAGCTACGTCAACGTCGTGGTGGCGGGGAAGCAACCGGCCCTGCAGTATCTCGACATGGACGAGGCCGTCAAGCACTGCACAGCCGGCATCGGCATTTGGGAATGGGCGAGCAACGACAAGGGCGGCGATCCCGACGTGGTGATGGGCTGCGCCGGCGATATCCCCACTTTGGAAACGCTCGCGGCCGTGCAACTGCTCAGACAGTACGTGCCCGAGCTCAAGATCCGCGTGGTCAATGTCGTGGACCTGATGAAGCTGCAAGACAAGAACGAGCATCCGCACGGCCTGCCCGACAAGCACTTCGACACGTTCTTCACCACCGATAAGCCGATCATCTTCGCCTACCACGGCTATCCCTGGCTCATCCATCGGCTGACCTACCGGCGGACCAACCACAAGAATCTCCATGTCCGCGGCTACAAGGAGGAGGGGACCACTACGACCCCGTTCGATATGGTGTTCCTCAACGATATGGATCGCTTTCATCTGGCGGCGGATGTGATCGAGAGGGTGGGACTGGGGTCGGCCGCGGCCTACGCCAAGCAGGCGATCCGCGACAAGCGGACCGAGCACAAGGCATACATCCGCCGGTACGGGGAGGACATGCCCGAGATCCGCGACTGGAAATGGAAGGTGTCGTGAGTGGGCGATTATGGCTAGGCAGTTGCTTTTGTGAATTCGCCCGCGACACCGCACGGGCTCCCACCGTGATCCTCAACTCGTCCCCGCCAATGCAAATGCATCGGCGGGGCGCCTGTCCTATTCATACGTCTTCTTCATAATCGTCGAGCAACTGTTCCCGCGTGCACTGCGTAGCGGAGCGACAGCCAATGCCGGAATACCATGCCGGCATGATGGAGCAGGGACGGAGATGCAGGACAGTTTCGACTAGCCGTCACGCAGCTTGTACACGACCGCTCTCGCCACCACCGTGTAGGATTAGTACACGTTTTAGATGTCGCCCGACTGACTTCCATTTTCAGATTCAGCTTGTCTTGCCCCCGGGAACCTCTATCCTAGATTACGAACGAGTCACCGATGGGTTGTCATCAATCGCCTCGTGTTCGCCTCA
>DASSBQ010000246.1:0-6051 GCA_035698625.1 Nitrospiraceae bacterium | reverse complement strand
GGCTGAACTCAATGGAATGACGCCGCTCCAATCGGCGGTCACGCCGAATTTGGATCGTATTGCGCAAAGCTGCGATCTTGGTCCGATCGTGGTTCCGAATGAGAGCGTCCACTCCGGCAGCGAGGTTACCGGCATGGCTCTGCTGGGATATGACCCTCGAAAATACTATACAGGACCGGCCCCACTGGAGGCTGCCAGTCTGGGAGTCTCCGTCGGCGAACATGACGTGGTCTTTCGCTGCACCATGGTCACCTTGGGCAGTGAATCAGCGCAGAATGGATCGACTCGCGATCTGGATGTGAAGAAGCTCGGTCCTCACGTCGTGATGGAAGACGCGACGGCCGGAGCCATTGAAACGGAACAGGCGCGGGAACTCATTGACGTGATGAATGAGCAACTGGGGTCCGAGACGATCCAGTTCTATCCCGGCTCCGGTCACCGGCATTTGATGGTATGGGTTGGAGGCAAGGCGCGCTCGATCTGTGTGGACCCTCAACTGGTGGTGGGGCGAGCAGTGGCCGATCATTTGCCAACTGGAGACGGCGCCGATACGTTACGCAAGCTTATCGAAGCCTCCATAGTCATCCTCCGAGATCATCCCGTGAATGCCGAGCGGCGCGCCGAAGGACTTCATCCCGCCAATTGCCTTTGGTTATGGGGCCAGGGCAGGGCGTCAGAATGGCCCTCGATTACTGACCGCTATTCGCTGACGGGGACCGTCATTGCAGCAAGCGAGGTGCATCAGGGAGTCGGCATCTGCGCTGGTTTGAACGTCGCTGAATTTTCGGCGGAACAAGAAGACGCCAGTCCATATGACACGTATCGCCTGATCGCCGAACGCGAGTTGAACCGTCGAGATCTTCTCTACATCCATGCCGGTCTCCGTGAAAACATGCTTCATGACGGCAACGGGAAAGCAAAAGTACAAGCAATTGAAGAACTTGATCACAATTTGATCGGCCCGCTACTCCAGCTCCTTGGGAAGCGAGAGGCGTTTCGTCTGCTCGTTGCATGCGATCCCGGATCGTCCGGCGGCGGGGAGGTGTCTGTCCCGCTCCTGTATGCTCTCTGCGACGGTCCCCTTCACGCCCGATCACCTGGAAAGCGGTTGAATGAGGTCGATGCGACCTCCGATGGCGTCCTGGCTCGAGAGGCCACGAAATTGACGGCAAGGTTCCTGTCTCGAGGGGCATGACAGCTATGGCTTTGATGGTGCAAAAGTATGGCGGGACGTCGGTGGGAACGATCGAGCGCATTCATCGCGTTGCGGACCGCGTCGAATGTGCTTGCAAGGACGGCCATCATGTTGTGGTCGTATTATCCGCCATGAGCGGAGAAACAGACCGCTTGCTGAAATTGGCACACGAGATGGCGCCGTCGCCGGATGAACGGGAAATGGACATGCTGCTTTCGACCGGCGAGCGAGTCACCATCGCGTTGCTTGCGATGGCTCTCCGCGGGCGCGGCGTCACGGCACGTTCGTTCACCGGGCGCCAAGTCGGGATCCATACCGATAATGCTCATACGAAGGCCCGGATTTCCCGCGTCACCGCGGACCGGATCAAAGAAGCGCTTGCCGAAAGCATTGTTCCGGTCGTCGCAGGATTTCAGGGCATTAATGAGCGATCGGATGTCACCACGTTGGGACGCGGAGGTTCGGATCTGACGGCAGTGGCGCTGGCGGCGGCATTGAAGGCCGACCGGTGCATCATTTATACGGACGTCGACGGCGTGTACACGGCCGATCCGAACATTGTTCCCGCGGCGCGCAGGCTCGAGAAGGTTTCCTATGAGGAGATGCTGGAGATGGCCAGCCTGGGCGCCAAGGTGTTGCAGAGCCGATCCGTGGAATTTGCCGCCAAGTACGCCGTTCCGATCGAAGTGAACTCGAGTTTCAAGGAAGGAAAGGGAACACTCGTGACACGTGAGGACGCAGATATGGAAGGCGTCATGGTTTCCGGTGTGACAGGCGATCGGAATCAGGCGAAGCTGACGATTGTCGGCGTGCCTGACCGGCCGGGCATCGCGGCCAAGATCTTTGGCGCGGTCGCCGAAGCCAATATTGTGGTCGATATGATCATTCAGAATGTCGGCCAGGCTTCGTTGACGGATATCTCGTTCACCGTGCCGCGCGCAGATCTCCGAAAAGCGGTGGATCTTGTGCAACAGCTGGCCAAGGAGATTGATGCCAAAACGGTTGCGGTGACGGAGTCGATCGCCAAGGTCTCAGTGATCGGCGTCGGGATGCGGTCTCATTCCGGGGTCGCGGCCAAGATGTTTGATGTGCTCTCCCGCGAGGGTGTCAATATCATGATGATCAGTACTTCGGAGATAAAGATCTCGTGCGTCGTGGATGAAAAATATCTCGAACTTGCCATGCGCGCGCTCCATTCCGCCCTGGGATTGGATCGCGGCTCAGCGACGCCTTTAGCGTAAAGCCACTGAGCCTCCGACTCGCTGGGGGCTCGACAGGCCCGTATGCAGCCTGATAACCTTTCTTGCTCATGCAACGAACGAATAAGAAGAGCTTTTCCCGGTTGCCTAGGCCGCGGTCTTCTGAGGACCGGCTTCACGGTCAGGAAGGACAAAGCATGTCGTCTCACCTGGAAATTTACGACACCACCTTACGGGATGGTGCTCAGGCCGAGGATGTCAGTTTTTCAGCCGAAGATAAGGTGCGCGTAGCCCAAAAACTTGACGAGTTGGGCGTGCATTTCATCGAAGGTGGTTGGCCCGGAGCGAATCCGAAAGACATCGAATTCTTCCGCATGATCAAGACGATTCCGCTTCAGCATGCCACGGTGGTGGCCTTTGGTTCGACGCGCAAGGCCAATAATCCTGTCCAGAAAGATGCGACCCTTCAGGCGCTGTTATCCGCGGAAACCCAGACGATTACGATTTTCGGGAAAAGTTGGACGTTTCAAGTCACCGATGCACTGGGGATCTCGCTCGCGAAGAACTTGGAGCTTATCGGCGATTCAATTCAGTATCTTCGCTCGAAGGGCCGCCGGGTCTTTTACGATGCGGAGCACTTTTTCGACGGCTTTAAGGCCGACCCCGAGTATGCCATCCGGGCCGTGCGGACGGCCGCCGAGGCCGGGGCTGAACGGATCATTCTCTGCGATACCAACGGCGGGACGATGCCGTGGGAAATCCGCAGGATTTGTGAAGCCGTGAAGCAAGAGCTGACCGTTCCTCTCGGGATTCATGCGCACAACGACAGCGAGATGGCGGTGGCCAATTCTCTGGTCGCGGTCGAAACGGGGATTCTACAGGTTCAGGGAACCATCAATGGAATCGGCGAGCGGTGCGGGAACGCGAATTTGTGCTCCATCATTCCCAATTTGCAGCTGAAGATGCGACGTCCCGCCTTGGGTAAGCGCCTGCAACATCTGAAGGAGGTGTCCGGATTCGTCACGGAAATTGCGAACTTGATGCCGAACAAGCATCAGCCGTATGTGGGGGATGCCGCATTTGCGCATAAGGGCGGAGTTCACATTCACGCCGTTTTGAAGAATGCGGCTACGTACGAACATGTCAATCCGACGACTGTGGGGAATCGACAGCGCATGTTGGTTTCCGACTACGCGGGGCGGAGCGGGTTGCGTGAAAAAGTGGAGGCCTATGGGATCAATTTGGCGAAAGACCAGGCCAAACTTCAGGAGTTAGTCGATACGCTGAAGGAACGGGAGAGCCAAGGCTATCAATTTGAAGGGGCGGAAGGTTCCTTTGAGTTGCTCATGCGAAAGGCAATGGGAACGCATCGCCCATCGTTTCAATTGCTGGGTTTCCGAGTCATTGTCGAAAAGAAGCAGGACGATGGCGCCCCTTTGTCCGAGGCGACCGTCATGGTGAAAGTCGGTGAAACCATTGAACATACGGCTGCCGTGGGTACGGGGCCGGTCAACGCCCTGGATCATGCCCTGCGCAAGGCGCTGGAGAAGTTTTATCCGCAGCTCCGCGAGGTGAAACTGCTGGACTACAAAGTCCGCGTCCTGGCCGCCAATCAGGGTACGGAATCGAAAGTGCGAGTGCTGATTGAATCGGGAGATCATAAGGATAAGTGGGGTACGGTCGGGGTTTCTGAGAACATTATGGAGGCCAGCTGGCAAGCATTGGCCGACAGCATTGAATACAAACTCCTCTTAAAAGACCGGTGAGTCCGAGCGGCTGCTCCTCTCCTTCGTCACATAGTCCTTGACAGCGGCGATAACCTCACGTAACTTATGGGGAAATCGTGCATCTGGTTGTTGGGGGGCAAGAAGGACTTCCTAAGCAACGGTTCTAGGAGCGCCAGGGGGGAAGCATGCGAAAGGCCGATATCGCGAATGAAATTTTCAAGCAGGTCGGTGTATCAAAGAATGAAGCGTCCGATATCGTTGAACTGGTGCTGAACCTTCTCAAGTCGGTTTTACAAAAGGGGGAGTCGGTCAAAATTGCGGGTTTCGGAAATTTTGTCGTACGCAGCAAGGGAGCACGAAAAGGGCGCAATCCACGAACTGGCGAAGAAATCGGCATTACACCCCGACGAGTCGTTACCTTTCGACCAAGCCAGGTGTTCAAGAAATACGTCAATTCCTAGTCGCTTCCTTGTCCACACCGATCGTTGCAAGGGGACCGGTCATGGGGAATGAACCCAGACTGGGCAGTAAGGTATTCTATAAGATTGGAGAAGTGAGTAATCTGACTAAACTGCCCGCGTACGTCTTGCGCTTTTGGGAATCCGAATTCAGTTTCCTCAAACCGAAAAAAAGTCGTGGGAATCAACGGCTCTATGTACAGCGGGACATTGAAACGGTTTTGGAAATCAAGCGGATGCTGTATGACGAAGGTCATACATTGGCCGGTGTGAAGCGCTATTGGGCGCGTCGGGGTCGCGCGGCGAGCAAGCAAGGGACGCGCAAAGACTTGACTCAGCGAATGCGCGGCGATCTGCAGGCGATTTTGCGCATGATCGATTCGTATTCGGCGTAACGGAAGGCCGGTCAGCCAATTACCCATGATGTCGGGGCGTAGCGCAGCCTGGTAGCGCACTCGCTTGGGGTGCGAGTGGTCGTGAGTTCAAATCTCGCCGCCCCGACCATTTCCCCGAAGTTGCGTTGGAGTGTCCCGTTTCTGATACGCTCCGCCTAAAGACCCCGTTGCCTCCTCTCAGAACGGCTTTCTTGTGCGGTATACCTGCGTAGGAGCGCCCCGTTATTGCCCTGCCGGCGCGAAAGGATGGACCCCGCTGTGGCGCCAGTGCATATCCTGGTCACGAATGATGACGGAATCATGTCTCCGGGCATTCAAGTGCTGGCCAAATCTCTACGTGACCTCGGACAGGTGTGGGTCGTGGCGCCGGATCGCGAGCGCACGGCGGTCGCCCATGGTGTGACCTTGCATAAGCCGTTGCGTATTCACGAGGTTGGAAAGCGAGTGTATACGGTCAATGGGACGCCCGTTGATTGCGTAAACCTCGCACTGGCAAAAATCCTCCCCGGTCCGCCGACAATCGTGGTGTCAGGAATCAATAAAGGCGTCAATCTTGGCGACGATGTGATGTATTCGGGGACCGTATCGGCGGCCCTGGAGGGCGCGATTCTCGGACTGCCGTCCATTGCAATCTCGCAGGAAGGCGATGAGCGATTTCGGTTCGAGGCCGGTGCGCAGTATGCGAAACGCCTGACGGCATTGGTAGTCTCTCGGGGACTGCCGCCGGAAACCATTCTCAACGTTAATATTCCCGATTGCCCTCCGGCTGCGATCAAAGGAGTCCGAATCACGTGTCTCAGCCGACGCCGTTTCGAGAATCCAATCATTGAAAAAGTCGATCCTCGGGGAAGGAAATATTACTGGATTGCCGGCAAAAGAATATCCTGGAGCCGCCAGCAGAATGCGGATCATGAAGCGCTTGAAGGGTGCATGGTGTCCATAACGCCGATCCATCTGGATACCACGCACTATGGGGTTATGGAGGGTCTTTCCGCCTGGGAAGGAATGATCGGCGACCATAAAAAGAGCCGCCGGGTACGTTCGCGTCTGCGCGGCAAAGGGGCTGGTGAAAAATGA
>DASSBQ010000245.1:0-4120 GCA_035698625.1 Nitrospiraceae bacterium | reverse complement strand
GGCCGGCCGCGGGGGGCACCCGGAGATCCGAAGATCGACCGGGATATGGCGGTCGACCGGCCCCGTCACCGCGTAGCTGTCCTTGAAGACGCCGCAATTCACGGCGCAATCGCCCAAGGCGACGACCATCTTTGGATCGGGTGTTTGTTTGTAGACGTCCTTGAGTGCTCTCTCCATATTAACGGTTACCGGTCCCGTGACGACGAGAGCATCCGCATGACGCGGCGACGCGGCGATATGGATGCCAAATCGTTCCACGTCGTAGACCGGGTTCGCCAGCGCGTTCATCTCCATCTCACAGGCGTTACAGGAACCGGTATCAACTTCGCGAATCGTTAATGAACGTCGAAATAGGGCAGCCTTCTCTCTTGCCGCCGGCTCGACCGGCTGCGGTGAGGCTTCGACAGCCGGGTGCTGTCCCGTCACCACCCCCGTCTTCAGACTTTTTTTCAGAATACGAAACATAGCGCTCCAATTCGTTTCAATGGTTCAATGTTCCAACGGTCCACTGATTCAATTCTTCATAGGTCATTCCCTGCATAGGACAGATTGAAGCTTTTGTTGATCAGCGGGAAGTCCGGGATGATATTCCCGAGTACAGCCCACTGGATCGCAGGCCAGTTGACGAACGAGGGATCGCGGACTTTGCATCGATGAATCTTCCCATCCTCACCGGCCATGACCATGTAGAGAATCTCACCTCGCCATCCCTCGACCGCCGACAACGCCCAGGAACCAGCGGCCGGCGTGAGGGTCGGCTCCGCGGTGAGAGGGCCTTGAGGAATCCGCAAACGAATCTCTCGGATGAGCCTGATGGACTCATGGATTTCATCGCCGCGAACCCTCAGCCTGGCCCGCACATCACCGTAGCGATAGAGGGCGACCTTCACCGGTAGCTCGTCGTAAGCGGCGAAGGGGCGATCGCGCCGGATGTCCCGATCGATGCCGGAGGCCCGTCCGACCACGCCCATGACGGCATGGTCCCACGCCGTTCGCTCGTTGAGCACGCCCGTGGTCTCCAGGCGATCGGTGAGGGAGGCGTTGGCGAAGATGATGGATCCCACCTCGGAGAAATCTCGTCCGATCTGGTCCAATTCCTCGACCATGCCGGCCAGTTGCTCTGCGGAGAGATCGAGGGCGACGCCGCCGACCCGATTGGTCCCCCGGAGAAAGCGTGAACCGGTCAGCCGGTCATTGAGCTGCATGACCCGCTCTTTCATGCGCCCGCAGTGGGCATGGGGCAGCGCATAGGCGGTATCATTACACATCGCTCCAATGTCCCCCAGATGGTTGGAGAGACGCTCGAGTTCTAACAACAGACTCCGCAAGTACCGGGCACGACGAGGTACTTCCAGACCGAGAAGCGTTTCCACAGCCTGGCAATAGGCCAGGCTGTGGCCGACCGTCGTATCTCCGGACACGCGCTCCGCGAGTGGCACGGCCGAGATCAATGTCTGTTGCTCAAAGAGCTTCTCCACTCCTCGGTGCTTCCAGAAATGGCGGAGCTCGAGTTGCATGATCGGCTCGCCGGCCACCGAAAACCGGAAATGACCGGGCTCAATGATCCCGGCATGGATCGGGCCCACCGGCACCTCGAAGACCCCCTCGCCTTCAATATGACGAAAATGATATTCGCCTTGCTGCCGCCCCAGCACGCGATCCCAGGGGAAATCCTTCTTGAGAGGATGAGTGCCCTTCGGCCAATGTTCGTGGCGAATCAAACGGCGCAAGTCGGGATGTCCCTGCGGAATCAGGCCGAACATATCGCGGATTTCCCGCTCATACCATTGCGCTGCATGGATATGTGGCGTGATGGATCCGAACAGACGGCCACTGTCCTGCAGATCCGTGGAGAGCAGCAACCAATCTTTGCGCTCCGCCAGCGTGAAGAGGTAACAGATCTCGTAACGAGATTCGCGCGGACGATGGTCTACGACCCAAAGGAGCGACAAGGAGCCGCGCAGACCGGGATGGGTATAGAGATAATGCGCCACTCGAGGCACATCCTCCTTCTTCACCCGCAGCCTCGGCGTACCATTGATCGGGGGCATTTCCACCACGGAAGGTCCATACGCGTCCTTCAATTGAGTCATCGCTGTCCGAGCATCAGCCATAATGCTTACCTCATCATCGCGTCATTAAAACGGCGACCGCCCGATCCATGAGCCCTCTCACCGGCTCAGGAAGCGCGAGACCAAATCCCACTAATGCGGCACCGGTCACGATCAGCGACACATGTCCCACTTCCCACGGCTCCCCGCGTCTCACGCCATCCGGCGGTGTGCCCCACACCATCGAGACCACTCGATAGGTCAATCCACCGAACAGGGCCACCGCAAACAGGAGGAATAGCGTGACAATCGCGAGACTGCGCACATCGTGGGTGACGATGATCGTAAGGAATCGTCCAATGTGGAGGGTATCAGAGGCAAAACTTTGGGTCGCCAGCGCCGACACGACCATGACCTCGCTCAGGAACATCGAGAACGGCGGCATCCCGACCAAGGCCAATCCCGCGACGAGCATCGCCACCGCCGTGACCGGTTGGACTTTCGCCAGGCCCCTCACTTCGCCGATTTCACGGGTGGCAAACCGGCGATGCACGTTTCCCGCTGAAAAAAAGACCAGTGACTTCGCCAATGCATGGTTGAGTAAATGGAACAGGCCGCCGAATGTGCCGAGCGGTCCTCCTACCCCAAAGCCCACCAACGCCAAGCCCATATGTTCCACACTGGAGTAGGCGAACAACCGTTTGTAATCGTGCTGAATCAAGATGAAGAGCGCGGCCACCACGAACGAGAGGAGCCCGAACAGCATCAGCAAATTACCCGTGAAGGCCGGTGGGAGCGCATAATCCATGACGGCCTTGCTGCGCAATACGGCATAGACGGCTACCGTCTCCAATACGCCGGCAAGCATCGCCGTGACCGGCGCCGGCGCCTCGCTGTAAGCGTCCGGCAACCAGGAATGCATGGGCACCAGCCCGATCTTGGTTCCGTAGCCCACCAGGAGGAAGATGAATGCGAGCTTGAGCACATGCGGATCCAGCTGCACAGCCACTTCAAGGAGTTTAGACACGTTCAATGCGGTGCTCTCATCCCCCAAGACCCGGACCGACGAATAATAGGTCAACACGGTACCGAACAGTGCCAACGCAATCCCTACGGAACAGAGGATCAAATACTTCCACCCCGCTTCCAGGCTCTCTCGTTTGCGAAAGAACGCAATCAGGAATGTGGTGGCGAGCGTCGTTCCCTCGATGGCCACCCACAGCACGCCGAGGCTATTCGCCATCGTCGCCACGATCATGGCAAACAAGAAGGCATGAAACAGGACGAAGAACCAGCTCAGGCGCCTCGGCGTGATCACACTCCGAGCCAGATAATCATCGAGATATGTCCACGTGTACAACGAGCAGGACAGCCCGATGAAGGTCACGATGAACAGGATGAAGGCGGAAAGCGCATCAATATACACCAGTCCCCAGAGCGCGATCTGGGGTCCGTGAGCCAGCACCTGTTGGATGAGGGCAACCTCGGACACGACCAGGCAGGTCATCGTGGCGAGATTCACTCCATGCAGCACACGGGCATGGGTAGTCGCAAAACTGAGCACGGCAGCCAACAGCGGTGTGGCGAGAAAAACAACCACCGGCGCGACAATCGTATTCATCGGGGCATCTCCACCTCGACGCTGAAGATCTTCACGATTGACATCAGCAATGTCTCCAGTGCCGGTGGAACGTAGAGACCGATGATTCCCAGCACAACGATGTTGATCCCCACGGCGGCGCTCGTAAACACACGGCACTGTCTCCCCAACGCGATGCCTGCCTCTCCCGGCGCTCCTAGCGCGATTCGCAAGACCTGATAGAGCAAGGTTGCAAAGGCAAGCGCCAGCAAAGTCAGAAACACGTAGGCCACTTCCGGCCTGGCGGTATAGGCCGCGGCAGCGATCAGCACTTCGCTCGTAAAGAGTCCGAAGGGCGGGATGCCCGCCAACGCAACGCCGGCCACGAGGATGGCACTCCCGGCGGCCGGCATCTGCTCCAGCAACCCGGTCACGCGATCGAGCACTTTGTGGTTGTGCCGCAGAAACACTAGACCGGCGCCATAGAAGG
>DASSBQ010000244.1:0-6043 GCA_035698625.1 Nitrospiraceae bacterium | reverse complement strand
GCGGTGCGGCCGGCTCAAGCGGACCCGGAATTTCACTACGCCGATTTTGCCCAATGGCAACGCGAATGGCTGAGCGGCCCGGTCCTTGACGAACAACTTACGTTCTGGAAGAGCCGCCTGCTCGACCTTTCCACGCTCGCGCTTCCTACAGACCGTCCACGCGCAGCCCGCCATACGTTCGCCGGGGATCACGTTTCAATCGAGCTGCCGTGGTCCTTTATCCGCCGGTTGAAGCAAGCGACCGTTGCCGAAGGAGCGACGGTCTATATGGGATTTCTGGCGGGATTTTTTGCGCTGCTACACCGATTGACCGGCCAGCGGGATATTGTGGTCGGAACGCCGATTGCCAATCGAAACTGGCTTCCGATCGAAGGGATGGTCGGCACCTTCGTCAATACCCTGGTCCTTCGCGGAGAGACTACAGGCGACATGAACTTCCCGGAGGTCATGAGGATGGTGCGGGAAATAAGTTTGGATGCCTACGACCATCAGGACCTGCCGTTTGAAAAGCTGGTTGAAGCGGTGCAGCCGGACCGAAGCCAAGGGGGCCTGCCGATTGTGCAGGTGCTGTTCAATTTTGCGAATACACCCTTCGCGCGGACGGATTTCAAGCATGTGTCGTGGACGCCTTATGAGATCAGCCGCGGAGCCGCGCAATTTGATCTGACCTTGTCGATCGATCCCATGGCCTCGCGGAAGGCTTACTTGGAGTTCAACACGGATCTGTTTGATAAGCAGACGGCGGAGCGATGGGTGCAGCACTATCTGACGTTGTTGGAAGCCATGGTAGAAGCACCGGCTGAACCGATCAGTCGATTGCCGCTCCTGCGGCCGCTTGAAAGGCGACTGATCACGACCGGTTGGAATGCGACCGGCACCACATTCGACGAGACGCGCACCGTGTCTGAACTGTTCGAAGTACAGGCCGGGCGTCGTCCCATGAAGGCGGCCGTTACCGACGAATTCGGCGCGCTCTCCTACGAAGATCTGAACAGGCGTGCCAACCAATTGGCCCGTCATCTTCAACGGCGCGGTGTCGGTCCCGATGTCGTCGTGGCGGTCCATATGGATCGATCGCCGGATCTATTGGTGTGTCTTCTGGGGATTATGAAAGCCGGGGGAGCCTATCTTCCATTGGTGCCCGGCTTGCCGGCCAGAAGAATGGCGGTCATGTTGGAAACCGCCCAAGCCGGCTGTCTGGTCACGACGAGCGCGCTGGCTTCCGCCGTTCCGTCGCAGCAAATCCCGGTTGTGCTCGTTGATCACGCATGGGAGATGATCGGTCAAGAGAGCCGCGAGAATCTTCCACAGAAGGCCGGTGCGGGAAACCTGGCGTATGTATTGTATACGAGCGGCTCCACCGGACTGCCCAAGGGTGTGGAAATTGAACATGGAAGTCTGACCAATTTTCTCTTGTCGATGCGTCGGGAGCCGGGAATCGACGAGCATGATGTGCTGCTGTCGGTGACCCCCTTGTCGTTTGATATTGCAGGGCTGGAGCTGTACCTTCCCTTGATCGCCGGCAGCAGTCTTGTTCTGGCACCCGCCCAACGCTCCGTGGACGGAGATTGGTTGCGGGCACAACTTGACGAGGGAACCGCGACGATCATGCAGGCCACCCCCGCCACCTGGCGTCTGGTGGTGCAGGCAGGATGGAAGGGGACCCGCAAGGTCAAGGTGCTGTGCGGCGGAGAGGCGCTCTCTGCCGATCTGGCAGAGGCCTTGAAAGCCCGCGCCGCGGCCGCATGGAACCTCTACGGTCCCACCGAGACGACCATCTGGTCCACTATTGAACGGGTGCAACGGAGTGATCGCTCCGTCTCGCTCGGCCGTCCGATCGCCAATACTCAAGTCTACGTATTGGATGCGAACTTGGAACCTGTCCCGATCGGGATTCCCGGGGAACTGTACATCGGCGGGGCCGGTGTGGCTCGAGGGTACCGTGGTAATCCGCAATTGACCGCCGAACGATTCATCGTGAGTCCTTTTCAAGATGGTGCGCGGCTGTACCGCACCGGGGATGCCGTGAAATGGTTGCCGGACGGCCGTTTGGAGTTTATCGGGCGGATTGATTTTCAGATCAAGCTGCGCGGGTACCGCATCGAGCTGGGTGAAATCGAGACCGTATTGGGACAGTTCCCCAATGTCAGCCAGGCGGTGGTCGTTGCCCGGCAACTGGATGATGAACAGCGCCTCGTCGCGTACGTCACGCTGAAAGATTCTCCGGTCTATGATCCGCTGGACATGCGGAGATTCCTCCGCGACCGCTTGCCGGACTACATGGTTCCGTCGAGCATTGTCCCCATGGAGGGTTTTCCCTTGACGGTCAATGGGAAAATAGACCGGCGTGCTCTCCCGGTCCCGGATGAACGAATGAATCCACATCACGAGGAGCCGGTGGCGCCGCGCGATCGAGTGGAGCTCCAGCTGGCGGCGTTATGGGAGCAGGTGTTGGGCATGAGTCCGGTGGGTGTCCGCGATAATTTCTTCGACCTGGGAGGCTACTCGCTGCTCGCCCTGCGCATGTTCAGCGCCATCGAGCAGATTTTTAATAAACGATTGCCGATGGCCCTGCTGTTTGAGGCTCCCACGATCGAGCAACTCGCCGAGGTTCTTCGCGATAAGGGCTGCTCCTTCCGTTGGAGATCGCTGGTGGCGATTCAGGCTCATGGAACGCGGCGGCCGTTTTTTGTGGTCCCCGGAGTCGGCGGCAATGTCCTTGTGTTTGCACGGTTGGCGCGGCTGCTCGGAGAAGACCAGCCGTTCTATGGGCTTCAAGCGCAAGGTCTCGACGGCAAGGCCAGGCCATCTACGCGCATTGAGGACATGGCTCGGTACTATGTTTCGGAAATACGGACCATTCAAGCTCATGGACCTTATCGAATCGGCGGCACATGTACCGGCGGTCTGGTGGCTTATGAAATGGCGCAGCAACTGATGGCCGAGGGAGAGGAAGTGCTCTTGGCCGTCATGGAATCCTGGCATCCGAGTTCATACCAGGCGCATCGGCGGCGTCCGCCGCAGATGGTCTGGCCGGCCCTCTTTGCTGCTCGAAAGATAGCCGCGTATGCGCGCCTGCTCAAGGAGCATTCGATGCGGGACTGGCCGAAATATGGATGGAAGAAATTCCTCGCCCTATGGCGCCTGGTGTCGCAGGTAAATGAAGCAGCCGGGCCTGATCATCGGCTGTACCGGGATTATGTCACCTATGCAACATTTCACGCAGCCGCGCGTTATGATCTCAAACCCTATCGAGGACGACTGCTGAATGTGATCGCTTCGCGGCGCCCTCTGGCCGATCCGGCCGTGGATACACGACTGGCATTCAGCGCCGCGGCCGGGGACGGCAGTCGAACCGTTACGGTGGCGGCCGAGGATTCGGGGCGATTGTTTGTATCGCCTCATGTCCAAGAGCTGGCGCGACACCTGGCGGGCTTTCTGAACGGTAACACTCTTCCCAATGCGGGTTCGCCTGCCGGATCCGACGGCGAACCCTCTCAAGCGGCGTAACGTATGTCTGCTCCGTACCTCCCGGCCAAGGCCTCGTCCCGATTCGTCATGTTTCTCTTCGAAGGCGCGAGACCGATGGTCTATCTTATGGCGCTCACGGGACTGGTCGCGGGTCTTTCCAGCGTGGGGCTGCTGGCGATCATCAATCGTATTCTCAGCATGCCTGCTTCAGTCCCGGCCACATTGGCGGCCGGCTTCATCGGGCTCATGGCGGCGAAGGTCTTCACCAATTGGCTGTCGCAAATTCTGCTGGTGAAGTTTGCTCAGGAGGCGATCCTGAAGATCGGACTCCGTCTCTGCCGGAAAGTCATCCAGGCGCCGCTCCGTGTTCTGGAGCGACAGGGTACGCCCCAAGTGCTGACCACGCTTACCGACGATACGAGCGCGCTCGCCTGGTCTCTCCAATCCCTGCCGGCGCTGGCGATCAATGTCGCCACTCTGGCGGGCTGTTCGCTCTATCTCGCGTGGCTGTCCTGGCCGGCCTTTGCAGCCGTTCTCGTGCTCACATTCGTCGGCTTCATCGGGTATAGGCGGCTGTATCGGCGCTTCTTGAAATCGAACCAGGCGGTGCGGGAAGGTCGAGCGGCCCTCTTCGGTCATTTTCGAGGGCTGACCGAGGGTATGAAGGAACTGATGCTTCATCGTTCCCGCCGAGAGGGGTTTGTGTCGGTGGAGATTGAGGGGGCTGCCCGAACGCTGCGGGATCAAAATCTGTTCGCCACCCGGCAATATCTGGCCGCGGAAGCTTGGACCCAGACATTGTTCTATGGATTAGTCGGGGTCATTCTTCTGGTCTTTCCTGGCGTCTTGACATTGTCGAGTGAGTCACTACGCGGCTATGTCTTTGCCATGCTGTACATGGTCAGCCCTATGTGGGCGCTCATCGGCATGCTGCCTACGTTAAGCCGGGGACAGGTGGCCCTCGCGAAGCTGGATGAACTGGGACTTCAATTGGATGAAGCAACCAGGCATGAGGAAGGCGCCCATTCGTTACGCCCCGCGACAACAGGCGTCTTGCGCGTCGATCTCGTCGGCGCATCATTCCAGTACGACATTGAGCCCGCGCAAGACAGACATTTCGCGCTCGGACCGATCACTGCTTCCCTCATGTCCGGAGAATTGGTGTTTGTCATCGGGGGGAACGGCAGCGGCAAATCTACGTTCGTCAAAATGTTGGTGGGTCTCTATTCGCCGCAGTCCGGAGAAATCAGACTCAATGGGGAAGTGATCTCATCAGCCACACAAGACTGGTATCGCCAACACTTTTCCGTCGTCTTTTCCGATTTCTTTCTGTTTAAGAAACTGCTTGGTATTGATCCGGCTGTTCTGGGACAATCGGCTCAAGACTGCCTGAGACTCTTACAAATCGATCATAAGGTGCGCATCGACGGGGATACGTTTTCAACTGTGGATCTTTCCCAGGGACAAAAAAAGCGGCTGGCGCTGGTGGCGGCTCTGCTGGATGATCGGCCGTTCTATGTGTTCGATGAGTGGGCGGCGGACCAGGATCCGCAATATAAAGAGATATTTTATGGACATTTGTTGCCCGCGCTGCGTCAACGAGGGAAAGGCGTCATCGTCGTCACTCACGATGATCGGTATTTTCATCTCGGCGATCGGGTATTGAAATTGGATGAAGGCCGCATGACGGAGCAGTCACGGCCTCAGCCGCAGGGGAATGGTATCGTGCAGCGTCCGGCACTGGTTCCACCGGCGGCCGCTGGTGACACGTGAAGCGACCTCGTCCTTCGGTCTTGCCGAGTCGATCCTCGTGAATCGGCCACACTTTCCCGTCGGTCTTCTAGCCCCGCAGAAGGTAGAGGTGTGGGTTGTCTTTCTGCCGCAGATCCGGGCCTACTTAAACTCTTTGCATGGCGTCTTGTCGCCCGAAGAGAGCCGGCGGGCGACACGGTTTGCCTTTGAGCAGGATCGGGAGCGATTTATCCTGGCTCATGGAACTCTGCGGACTCTCTTGGGAGAGTATCTACAGCAAGACCCCGGTGGCCTCGATTTTCGCTACGGCGAGTACGGAAAGCCCGCATTGATTCCGGATCAGCACGCCTCGAAATCATTGTACTTCAATCTGTCGCATTCCACCGACCATTGCCTGTGCGCTGTGGCGTTAGACCGCGAGGTGGGGGTCGATATCGAGATGGTGCGGCGGGATGTCGAGTGTCTGCGCCTGGCGGAGCGCTTCTTTGCTCCGCGAGAATATGACGACTTGAGGCAAGCGCCTGAGGAGCGCCGGCACGCTCGGTTCTATCGCTATTGGACCTGCAAGGAAGCCTATCTCAAGGCGCGCGGACTTGGCCTTTCAAGCGGCTTGGAACGGATCGAGATCATTTTCGAGGGAGACGGGTCGGCAAGGTATCGCGACACAGGGAGTGATGTGGCGGTCAACGACGAGCGATGGCTTGTGAAGACGCTGCCCATGGAGGGTGAGGTGGCTGCTGCGGTCGCAGCGCAAGGGGATGACTGGGAAGTCGTCGTCTCGCACTATAGCGAGTCGTGCCGTTAGAGAATGGTATCGATT
>DASSBQ010000243.1:0-7975 GCA_035698625.1 Nitrospiraceae bacterium | reverse complement strand
GGCCGAGGCCGCCACACGTTTGCAACCAGCTTTCGATGTCAGAGTTGCGGGCGGACGTTTGAGCCGGTGCGTCCCTTGCTGTTTTCGTTTAATCATCCACTCGGCGCCTGTCCTGAATGCAAAGGGTTCGGCAACATCCTGCGCTATGATCGCAGTCTGGTGATTCCCGATCCTACGCGGTCGCTGGCGACCGGCGCCGTGGAGCCCTGGAGCAAACCCGGTTCCGATTGGTGGCAGCAGCAGCTCCTGGTCGCCATGAAGAAGCGCCATGTCAGTCTAATCACGCCGTTCAAGGATCTTCCGCCCGCGATTCAGCAGGTTATTTGGGAAGGCGACGCGACACTTGAAGGCGTCCGGCAGTATTTTGAATACCTCGAAACGAAGCGCTACAAATTGCATGTGCGCGTACTGTTGAGCCGATACCGCAGCCCGTCTACCTGTCCCGTCTGCCATGGAAGCCGGCTCAAGCCGGACGCGCGCTTGATCAAATTGGGCGTGCGGGACATTCATCAAATTTCCGAGCTGACGATCGAGAACGCCTTCCTGTGGTGCCGGGAATTGACGCTGAGCCAGGCTGATTGGGGAATTGCCAAGGATATTCTTAGACTGATCGGAGACAAACTGGGCTTTCTCTTGCGTGTGGGGCTCGGGTACCTTACCCTCGCGCGCCAAACCCGCACGCTTTCCGGAGGAGAAGCCCAACGAATTGCGCTGGCCAATCAGTTGGGGTCCCGGCTCATCGGCACTCTGTATGTCCTCGATGAGCCGACCATCGGTCTTCATGCTCGCGATACCGCCACTCTCGCGGAGATTCTAAAGGACCTGGCCAATGCCGGGAACAGCGTCGTGGTCGTGGAACATGATCCGGCTATGATTCGAGCGGCGGACTATATCGTCGAAATGGGTCCTTGGTCCGGCGAGAAGGGCGGAGAAATTGTCTGTGCCGCGCCGCGTGAGCAGTTCCTGAACGATCCGCGTCCGCTCACGGCGAGATATCTGCGAGGAGAGGAAACGATTTCGGTGCCGAAGCGCCGACGGACCGGATCGGGCAAAGTATTGAGCCTGGCCGGCGCGGCCGAACACAACCTAAAACATATTTTGGTGAAGATTCCGTTGCACATGCTGGTCTGTGTCACAGGAGTGTCCGGCTCAGGCAAGAGTACGCTGATCGAGGAGACGCTCTATCGGGCGGTGGCCCGCGCATTCCGGGTGACCACGCTGCCGATGGGACGATTTCGGGCCATCAAAGGCCTTGAGCATCTCGGCGGCATCCGTCTCATTGACCAGCAGCCCATCGGCCGCACGCCCCGCTCCAATCCTGTGACGTATTTGAAGGCCTTCGATGAGATCCGGCACCTGTTCGCATCGGAGCCGGCCGCGCTTCGCCAAGGATTCACGCCGGCCCATTTTTCCTTCAATGCCGCCGGGGGACGTTGCGATCGATGCGAAGGCAACGGTTATCAGAAGTTGGAGATGTATTTCTTCGAAGATATGTATGTCGCCTGCGAAGTCTGCGGCGGCCGGCGGTTCAAGCCGCAAATTCGAAGCATCCGGTATCGCGGCAAAAGCATTGATGAAGTCCTGGACATGACGGTGTCCGACGCCCAGTCCTTTTTCGCCGGATCGCCGAAAGTCACGGAGAAGCTGCGACTGCTCACTTCTATCGGCCTGGGATATCTGCGGTTGGGACAACCGGCCAGTACTCTGTCTGGCGGTGAAGCGCAGCGGTTGAAGATTGCGGCGGAACTGAAAGATCCCTCAGCCCGGAATCTGCTCTACATTATGGACGAGCCGACGACCGGGCTTCACTTGGAGGATATCAAAAAGCTGCTGGCGATTGTGCACAAACTGGTGGACGCCGGGAACACCGTGGTCCTCGTGGAGCATAACTTGGATGTGATAAAGACCGCCGACTGGATCATCGACCTCGGCCCCGAAGGCGGAGCGGCAGGCGGACACATTGTCGCTGAGGGACGTCCGGAGCAAGTAGCCCAGGTGGCGGCATCCTATACCGGCCGGTTCTTGGCGAAAGTTCTGGACAAAGCGCACGCATAACGCAACACGTCGCTCATATCTCAAAAACCGTCGCTCGTGAAGCGTATCTCGTGAACCTAAGATAACGCGGGATATCGCCGGTTTCTTAGAGTGACACGGCTTGAAGCGTGACCCGCAGGATGTTCAAAAAGCTTGTTCAGCAAGGCCGCAGCAAGCAAGATACCGAGGCGTACTTTTTTCGTACGTCGCAGGTATTGAGCGAAGCGAGAACGCAGCTGACGAGCTTTTTCAACATCCTGCTCAGTTGAAGGAGGGATCAAACGGCATGTCGGCATACTGGTGATAGTCGCCTCCCATCGTCAACAGCACATCCGACCAAATACGGGTCGGATCTTTCTCGAATACGATGATCGGATCGGCCGGCACGGTAATCCATGACCCCGTTTGCATTTCGGCCTCCAATTGTCCCGGACCCCAGCCGGAATAGCCGAGATAGGCGCGAAACGCATCATGATCATGCTTTTCGGTGAGAATACGCTCCATCACATCGAGATCCCCCCCCAGGCAGACTCCGTCGAACACCGGGTGACTGTTGTCGGGGACTTGGGTCAGACGATACAACAGCATGACTTGGTTCGTCTGAACCGGTCCGCCTGCAAACAGGACATGCGGCTGCCCCTCAAGGATGGGGACTTGAGGAAGGGCTTCGGAGATCGACATCGCCGTCGGCCGGTTCACGACCACGCCCAGCGCGCCGTCCGGGCTATGCTCGCAAAGCAGTACGACGGTTTGCCTGAAATTGGGATCCCGCAATGCCGGAGCTGCCACCAAAAATATTCCTTTTCCCAACGGTATCATTAAATCTATCCTACCGCGCTCATAGGAAGGGCGCAAGCGAGTCACAGTTCATCGGCAAGGCCGACCTATTGCTCATAGGTTGAAGGGCGGCGGTCCCGAAGGAGATCGTTGTAGGCATTGAGTTGTTTGCTGCGGGCTTGGGCCGGATCGATCTCCACAATCGTCAACTCATCTTGATCATACGACGCTCGATGGAGGATCTTGCCGCGCGGCGTCACGATCTCGCTTTGTCCGACGAAAGTCAGCGCGTCTTTGCCACCGCGCGCTTCCATGCCGGTACGATTGGCCGTCACACTGAAGATCCGATTCTCGAGACATCGGGTCACCATCGCGTCCGGGCAATGAGGTAGGACGAGATTGGAAGGATGGGCGATGACGTCGGCGCCTCTCAAGGCCAGCGTGCGGGCCGCTTCGGGATAGAACCAGTCGAAACAGACCATAATCCCCAGCTTTGCGGGGCCGATATCCCAAACCAGAAAGCCGGTGTCGCCGGGCGTGAAAAAAACAGTCTCTTCAAAAAACAGATGCGTTTTGCGATAGCATCCGATAAAGCCGGACGGGCCCACGACAATCGCCGAATTGAAATACCGGATGCCGGCGCGTTCGGGTAATCCCGCTACGATCGTCATGCGCCGCGTCCGCGCGAGATCAAGGAGCCTTTTCGTTGTCTCCCCGTCGGGAACCGGCTCGGACAGCCGATGCACTTCATCTTGAGATACAAATTGATAGCCGGTTGCAAAGAGTTCGGGAAGGACAATCAACTCGGCCTCCACCCGCTCAAGACGCGCGGCGACTTGGTCCAGATTCCGCTTGATATCTCCAAACACCGGAGCAAACTGTAGGAAGCCGACTCTCATTGTTCCGTTCCGGACAAATAAAAACGGGCAGGGGGTCCCCTGCCCGTTTCCTCAACCCACGTGAATGATACTGATCACATGCCTTCGGAGAGATGAGGAATGGCGTTTTCCACCGCTTTCGTCGCCACATCGGCATGGCCGGCCTTGCCGTGTTCGATCCCATCTTTCAATCCCTTGATTCCTTCACCAACATGAGGATTCTTCGTCTCCGCCAGCGCAGCTTCCGCATGTTTGAGCGCTCCTTCGGCATGTTTGACCAACGCGTCGGCATGCCCCTGCTTCCCATGATCGACTGCTTCCTTCGCATGCTCGACAGCCTCGGCCTGATGTTTATTGCCTCCTTTGGCGAAAGCCACGCTTCCTGCGACCGGGGCCACTACGAATGCCAGCGTGACGCCGGCGACCACCGCTCTTCGCAACATTGCTATATACATGGAATCCTCCTGTGTAAATGTGTGTAAGGTGCTGGTGAGACGGATTAGTTCATCTTCAGCATAAACAGACACCTACGTAGTGTCAAGACGGCCTCGGCGTGGCTTTTCCCGGCGCCTCCTGGAGGCCCAACACTTTTTGCAGGGAGGCGAGATCCTGCTCCACCGGACAGCCGAAATCGCGACTCCATTCCCACCAAGAGCCCGGATAATTTTTTACTTTGTCATATCCCGCAAGTCTCAGCACAAAATAGAGCCATGCGGACCGGACTCCGCCCGTGCAGTAGCAGACCGTCTGTTTGGCCTTGTCCAACCCTTTATGATCAAGCAACGACTGAATCTTCCCCAGGTCCTTGACCGTCGCGTCAGGATTCAGAAATCCATTCCACGCCACGTGAATCGCTGTGGGGATATGGCCGGGCCGCGGAATGCCGGATACTTCCTTGCCCAAGAACTCTTCCAAGCTTCGGGCATCGACAATGACCGTCTCGGGATGTGGCCGCCGTACCACCGCCTTTAACTCGTCCTTGGTCATCATGCGGTCGCCCGCGACCGTGACCGTGAAGGCCCCGGGTTTCGGCACCACGCGGCCGTGCTCGAACGGCCTTCGTTCTTCGATCCACTTGACCCAGCCCCCATCGAGAATTTTAAGATTTCGATGACCCAGGTACTCAAGCATCCAGAACATGCGGCCTTCGTCTCCCCAATTGTCAAACGGATTGGAATAGATGACGATTTCACTGTCATCGTTGATCCCAAGCAGGCGCAACTTTTTCTCCGTTCGACCAATATCGGGATCCAGCAATCCTTTGGCCACGGCGGTCGGATCGCTGTAATCATGCCAAGTCGTATGGACGGCGCCGGGAATATGCCCGCCAAACTCGTAGGCCGCCTTGCCGCGGACATCAATAATCACAAGGCCCGGTTGCCCCAACCGTTGCTGAAGCGCTTCCGTATCGATAAGTAATGGATGTAACATCGTGGATACCTACCTCATGTTTCAATCTTTAGTCTAACTGGCCGGGCATGGGTTGGACAATGAGGACCGTCGGAGTGATGCATTCGCTGCAACACATATCAACCCCCATCCTTCGTCCTGTATGCCCTATCGAGTTCTTCGTCAACATGTGATACCGCATCCAGGCTTCAAGACTCAACTTCTGCATATGGTCCGGCAGGTGGATGGCAAAGCCGCAATGACGAGCACTACCTCCTCCCTATGCGGCCAGCAACGCCGATAGATGGCTTTCGACCGACGCAGCCAACGCAGGAAGATCATAACCGCCTTCCAAGGATGACACCAAGCGGCCTCGGCAATGGCGGACAGCAATGCCGGCGACAATACCCGTCAATTCCGCATAGCCTTGCTCTGTTAATCTCATGCTCGCCAATGGATCATCCCGATGGGCGTCGAATCCCGCCGAAATGATCACGAAGTCCGGCTTGAAGGCGTCCGCGGCCGGCACTAAGACGCGTCGAAAGATCTCCGCATATTCCCTATCCCCTTCTCCAGCGGAAAGAGGCACATTGATCGTGAACCCCTCCGCTTTTCCTGCACCCCGTTCAGCGGTTTTCCCTGTTCCGGGATAATGAGGGTACTGGTGTGTGCTGAAGAACAAAACCGTGGGATCTTCATAGAAACTGTGCTGCGTCCCATTGCCGTGGTGCACGTCCCAATCGACGATGAGCACCCGCTGAATTCTATGCCGGCGTTGCAGATATCGAGCCGCGATCGCCACATTATTGAAAAAGCAGAATCCCATGGCCCGATCATGTTCGGCATGGTGTCCAGGCGGCCGCACGGCGCAGAAGGCATGGTCCACCCGTCCTGCCATGATGGCATCGACGCCGGCAAGCGCACCCCCGGCCGCCAAATACGCTGCGGGAAGCGTTCCCGACGACATGGCGGTATCGGGATCCAGCGATACGCGACCACGGGCCGGCGCATGGGTCTTCAGTCCCTCAATATAAGAGGCGGCATGGACCTGCAGCAGCCAGTTATCAGCGGCAGGCGCCGGCTCGATCCTAACCAGCCGATCGAGCAGCCCCGTCGATTCAAGGCGGCCGATAATGGCTTTGAGCCGCTGTGGAGACTCCGGATGTCCCGATCCCATGTCGTGGTCGAGATAGGCCGGATGATAAATGAAACCTGTACGACCCATGTCTAGAGCCCGTGAACCTTTAACGAAAGGTACAAGCCGACGATGATTCCTGTGCTCGCTGCAAAGTTTTCATTATGCGCTGCGCGCGTCAGCGCCTCGCATCGTACCATGCAAGAAAGATCATAGACAATGAAGCGGCGGCATGGTACCGTCGCGCTCCACTGAGAGCTTTGGGGTGAATTGTATGGCGAATTCTCGTATCGAGCCGCTTAAGAAAGTCCTCGCGATCGATCCGAATGACGATGTGGCGTGGTTCGGCTTGGGCAAGGCCTACATGGAAGACAGCAACTGGCAGGAAGCAGCCACGGCCCTCGACCGATGCATCGCGGTTAAGCCCACCTATTCTGCCGCCTACTACGCCTTGGCTCAGTCACTCCAGCGGCTCAATCGAATAGACGAATGTCGCCGAATCTGCGATCAGGGGATCGAAGTGTCCACTAAGAACGGCGATGCCATGGTCACCAAAAACCTTGAACAATTGAAGAGCACGCTCGCGGGCCGATGAGCCGACTTTCCTACAACAAGTGCCGCATTGCCGCCAGCCCGCTCTCATGCAGCGGGTGATCCGCCGAGGGATTCAAGACGAGCATCCGAACCCGCGGATAAGCCTGCTGATGCTGGGAACGTTCCACCATCAGGACATTGCCGAGCCGCACGCCGGATTTGGACTGCACGGGCTCGACGTCCCAGAGAGCAATTAAAACCCCGCTCAGGTGCTTCAATGTTGGCAGCAGGATGCTGAGGGCGCCGGTAAGTTGCTTGATATCCAGCAGCACAGAGATCCTTCCCCGCAAGGAACGAATTGTCTTATCGACATTGGGAACCGAAATAGCAAGCAACACCGGATCACAATAGTCCGACAGTTGTTTGGCTTTTTGGCGAACTCGGGCCAGGATCGCATTGGTCAAGAGGTCTCCCGGCGTTCTGCATACCTCTGGCTCATCGTCCGACCGGGACCGCAGCCGAAGGGACAGTTCCTTCGATCGTTCCACCGCGCCGACCATGGCGGTAATCTCGACAAAGAATCGCTCAGTGCCGAGATGGCATTCGAGATCGGCTGAACGGGCCTGCGATTCCGGCAAAAACCGCACCGTTGCGCCGACCCGAATAAACAACGTCGCCAATTCCAATTCAGCCAACGCGCTTTCCTGGACACCCCGATCTCGGCCGTTGAGCCGATGGAGAAGCCGATCGAGTCGCTGCCGACTGCCGCCATCCGCGCATTGCCGATGAAGAGTCTCCCATCGGGCCTGCGCTCCGTCTCTCGCCGTTTTGGAAGTCAATAAATGCCGGATGCGACGCGGATCTATGACATCTTCCCCAAACCATGGAACCATCTTTCGATATCGTCTGAATCGCGACATGGCTCGTCCTTCCTTCTCAAGAGGCGGGCTCGGTTCCCGCGTTCTCATCGCCCGGTACGTTCCTTTCTCCCGACTCGCGAGTCGGAATTGTCCGTGACATGTCGTCCAACCAGCGTCCGGCGCAGTCGAGTATCTCGCGCACCAGCGGCTCGGGTTGGCCCGTCCGTTTAATGGTCCATTGGCAGATGTACCCCACGAGGTCTTCGCGGTTGAAGCGGCACGTGGCGTGAACCGCGAGCGCACTCATTTCGGCGAAGCCGGTTCGCAATATCCTGTCCACGATATCCCTGCTATAGGAGGTACTCGCC
>DASSBQ010000242.1:0-4723 GCA_035698625.1 Nitrospiraceae bacterium | reverse complement strand
TTTCCAATAGACCGTTACCGGAGGCCAGGCGTTCATGCGGGATCAACTCCGGAAGAATGCCGTATTTAGCCGGGCTGAAGAGGGCGCTGTGGACGCCCATGCCGGCCAGCACGACCAGCGGCAAGACTCCGCCGGCTGGATTGAAGAACAAGGCCGCGGTCGCCGCCGCCATGAGTCCGGCTTCGACCCCTTTCATCGTAATCATCACCGTGCGTTTGCTGACCCGATCGGCCAGGACTCCCGCGACGATGGAGGTCAACATGAGCGGGAGGGTGAAGACCACAAACGCCAGCGTCGTCTCCCTTTGAGAAGCGGTTTCCAGGGCGGGGCCCGGCGCAATTACGGCGCTCACCTGACGGATTCCCAGGAGCGCCACCATGAGCTTCCAGGCGTTATCGTTGAACGCCCCGCAGAACTGGGCGATGAGAAGCCCGCGCAAGGCATGGCGCAATTGAGGGCGCTGGTTCTCCGACCGATGTCCAGTCTGATCAGTCATGCGATCATGAGCGCGTGTGACTCACATCATCGTCGGCATCCACCGCCAGTAAAGGCCGGTGCTACGCGGTTCCCTCAGGATTGTCGATCGTCGTGGGGAGGCCTTCAAGTGCCATGATGCGCAATGCATTCGTCGTCGGACAAGGGCCGGGCCGCAGCTTATAGTCGAACGCGAGCCGTCCCTGCTCGACGGTCTCCTGAAAATGCATATTGCTGAGCCGCCGGATCGGCCTTTCCAGTTCTGTCAACTCCAGATCGTGCGTGGTGACGAGACCGAATGCCCGGCTCCGCGCCAGCGCGGCAATGAACGCTCGCGCTCCCAGCAGCCGTTCGCGATTGTTCGTGCCTCGAAACACTTCATCGATGAGAAACAACACCGTAGGGCCGTGCGGTTGCCGTACCGCGGAGAGAATCATCTTGAGACGTTTCACTTCAGCATAGAAGAACGACAGCCCTGTCTCAAGGGAATCATCGACGCGAATGCAACAAGCCGGTTGCGCCCAGGTCCAACGATACTGTTTCGCGCAGACCGGCCCGCCGGCTTGCGCAAGACACAAATTCACGCCGACCGTGCGCAGAAACGTGCTCTTCCCCGACATGTTCGATCCAGTCACCAACAGGATGCGTCCGCGCCCTACCAATGACAGATCATTGGCGATACGGAACGTCTGGGGGATCAGGGGATGGCCCAGTTCCAAGGCCATCATAGCCGGTTCCAGGGGCTGATCGGAATGTTCATCCTCCGGCTCAATCGCCGTCGGCCAACAGTAGTTCGGGTGGAGATATGCAAAATTGGCCAGCGCCGAGGCGGCCTCGAACTCGGCCAATATGTCGAACCATGTCGGCACGGCTTGCGCAATGCGATTCTGCAGGGCTTGCAGCCGGTACGTATGGTAGAGATCCCATGGACCGAGGGCGTTGACAAAATAATGCACGAGGGGATGGGCCTTGACGCTGAGTCGATGGAGCAAAGAAGCGGCCTGAACCAGTGAACGGGATGGTTTGACCGGTTCCGTCTGCAAGCCTGAGCAGAGCCCCGCGAGCGCGGGTGTCGCGGTTAAGGATCGCCGCTCCAAATGCCTGAACACCGCGGCGACCTTTTCCAACTGGCCATGGAGCGCAACCGCTTGATTGAAGACCTCCGTCGTGCGGCCTCGAACCATCAAATAGATGAACGCGTACAGCGCAAAGGATGCAATCCAGTAATCCGGAAGGCCGGCAAGCGAGCCTCCGATCAGTAAGATCCAAGTCGAGAGGGCGAGTGCGGACTCAATGGCCAGCAGCCATGCCAGGCCCGGATAGCCGGCGCGCGACCGCAATACAGCCAGCAGAGCCTCCCCGTCGATGTCGCGCCGATCGATCAAGAGCGCCTCCAAGACGACTCGGTCGCGCAGCAATGAAAGCGGAGTCAGTTCTTTGACCAGCGCATGGCGGGTCTTCCACTGGTCCGGCATCGGGGGCTGCGCCAGGAACCAGGAGGCTAAACGATTGCGACCCTGTGTAGATACCGTTGTATCGATCAAATGGAGCAAAGAGTGGGGGCCAAGAAGATCGAGATCCTTGGCGTAGGGATGGGACTCGGCGGGCGCGAAGGACCGAGCAGGAATCCGGCTCCAATCGAGCTGCAAGCGCGCGAGGTGGGTCTGTTTCAATTCCAGCCACAGCCGAAGGCGGTGCAACCGTCCTTCGAGCCTGTTATGATGCCACGCCACGATCCCGAAACAGCCGAGGGAAGCGGCCAGTGCGATATTGCCGGTTGGATACCATCCGAGCTTATACGGCGCCACGGTTGCCGCGGCGCCGCCAAGAAACACGATAAGCCGCCAGCGGGTGAACCGAGCGCTCGCCTCCACGGCGCGCGCAATCAGACCTGTGAGCCGGCGCAGCGTCCGACGGAGGGCCATTTCTCGGAAATGTGGAGTTGGAGCTGCCGGCAGGTCAGACACAGTGAGCGACGATACCGGTTGGAGCCGCCCAGGTCAACTATGGCACCGGCGGTAGGGAGCTGTCTCAGTCAATGGGCCAAGACTGGATTGATGTCACGGTGAAAACGTCGGCTGACCCTGCAGAGGTGTTGTCGCGCCTGAACGATTCGGGCGTGTGCGGCGCATGGCAGGATGGAGACGTCCTGCATTTCTATTGGTCTTCATCGGGGTGGGAGCCCGATTGCCTGGTCGCACTGCGGAATGTCCTGGCGCAGCTCGGCCACTCCGTGACGGAGGATGCGATAGCCACCGGCCGGTTGGCGGATAGGGATTGGAACGAGCCATGGGTCCGCGCAGTTCACCCGATTCGAATGGGCCGGGTCCTCATTCGTCCCTCATGGCAACCCGTGGAGTGTCAGTCCGACGATATCGAACTGATCATCGATCCCAAGCAAGCCTTCGGCACCGGACACCATGCGACGACTCAGCTCTTGATCGAGTGGCTGCAGGAAATCATTGCCGGCGGCGAAACGGTAGTGGATCTGGGAACCGGCAGCGGGATTCTGGCGATGGTTGCGCTGCGGTTGGGGGCTGCTCGCGCGATCGGGATCGATTGCGATCCGGTCGCGATCGAGTGTGCCTGCGAGTACGCGCAGCATAATGGTTTCCGCGAGGAATTGCTCCTGCGGGTTGGGAGGGCTGATTCGTTGGTCGGGCAGGATCGATGTGCCGGCGGCGTCGTGCTCGCGAACTTGGATCGGCAGGCGATACTCGACTCGGTTGAGACGCTTGCGGCTTACGCAAAACGCGGCGCTCGGCTGCTGCTGTCCGGATTGCTGGCCGATCAATTGCCTGAGATCGGACGGGCGCTCGCAGTCGAAGGTCTGTACGTGCGAACCACGAGGGAACGCGAAGGCTGGCTTGCGCTCGATGTGGTGGGAGCCTCGTCCTGTGAAGACGCGCCAGACGAACCTGCCCTATGAAATCTCATTCTCCGTATCTCTATCAAATCAGCGTTTCGGATGGCGGGGTGCCTAAGTCCGCCGTGCCGGATGCGCAGGTGACTGTGGACGGGCTGGCTGGTGACCGCCAACGAAATAGCCGAATCCATGGAGGGCCTGACCGAGCCGTATGTCTCTATTCTCTTGAGGTCATTACCGCGCTGAGAGCCGAGGGACACGCGATTACACCGGGCGCGTCCGGTGAAAACCTTACGATCGCGGGGCTCGAATGGGCTGCTATCCGGCCGGGAGATGTGTTAATCATTGGGTCCGCGGTGCGTCTCGAGATTCTGAGCTACACGTCGCCTTGCCGGTTTAACGCCCAATGGTTCCTGCACGGCGACTACAGCCGGATTTCGCAGCAACGGCATCCGGGATCGAGCCGCTTGTACGCTCGTGTGTTGTGCGAAGGCCCCGTGCGTCAAGGCGATTCCGTAAGAGTAGAAGCGAATCACGTTCATCCGGAGCGCGACGATGATGGAGCGAGTGCCGGAGCCGGAGTTGATGGATGACGTCGCGCAGGCCAAGGCCTACGCAGCGGCAGACTTCACGGACGAAAATCAGCTGTTTGTAAACCTGTTCCGAGAATTTTTTCCGGATTGGACCGGCGGACATGTGCTCGATCTGGGGTGCGGCCCGGCTGATATCCCGATCCGGTTTGCCCGCAGCTATCCCGCGGCAAGGATCACGGCCGTCGATGCCAGCGAACCGATGATTGCCTTGGCCGAACAGGCCGTGAAGGAAGCGGGCTTCGGCGACCGCATCCGGCTGCGCTGCGAACGGTTGCAGCAGTTTGCGCTTGACGAACCCGGCGATGCCGCGCTGTCAAATAGTCTGCTTCATCATCTGCCGAATCCCCTGCAGTTCTGGTACCGGTTGAAACAACTGGTCAAACCGGGCTCGCCCGTGCTGGTGATGGACCTGCTGCGGCCTGAATCAGCCGAAGCGGCGCAGGCCCTCGTCGAACAGTATGGCGCGGACGGCTCCCCGATTCTCAAGCGTGATTTCTACAATTCCCTGTTGGCCGCTTACACGGAGGACGAAGTGGCGGCGCACCTGGCTGAAATGAATTTGTCGCGGCTCTTGATCGATGTGCCGGATGATCGCCATTGGGTGGTCGGCGGCATCATTCATTGACCCACCGTGTCGCCGCACCGGTTACCCTGCTCATCCTGCCGGTTCATCATCAGCGTGATGGTTCTGGTGCTGACCGTTGTCATCGTCGAATCGACCCAGGGTCAGTTGGATCGCTTGCGTAAACAGAGGGCGGCTCCTTCTTCTCACGCCGACGTTCCGATGGCC
>DASSBQ010000241.1:0-3900 GCA_035698625.1 Nitrospiraceae bacterium | reverse complement strand
GTCTATTTTCGGCGGATGTTGGAGGCGGGGGCGGTGGATGTGTTGCAGGCCGATGCCAGCCGCTGCGCGGGCATCACCGGCTTTCTTCAAGTCGGAGTCCAATGCGAAGCACGATCCTTGCCTCTGTCCGCCCATTGCGCTCCTTCGCTCCATGCGCATGCGGCCTGCGCGGTTCAGCCGCTTCGGCACATCGAATACTTTCACGACCATGTCAGGATTGAACGCATGCTGTTCGACGGAGCGCTGACGCCGATCGAAGGCCGAATCAGACCGGATCTCTCGCGTCCCGGCGCGGGATTGGAGTTCAAGCATCGGGACGCTCAACGCTACGAGATGTGACCCGTATGGCTCATGACGGGTCGAAGGTGAGCGGTATGGAGACATCATTGATTAAAATCGGGCGCGAGGTTCGGGGGACCGGTCCGGCGGCGTTCGCCGGCGAGGGGCCCAGTCCCGCGGCGCAAGAGCGGGATGCCCGACGCATCGACCACCGGGCGCTGGCAAACGCGCTTCGGGCTGCCGTCGAGGGCGAGGTGCGATTCGATGGCGGGAGTCGCGCGCTGTATGCCACCGACGGATCAAACTATCGGCAGGTCCCGATCGGCGTCGTCATTCCTCGACATGCCGAGGATGTGATCCGGGCCATTGCGGTAGCGCGCAGCCATGGCGCCCCGATACTTGCGCGCGGAGGAGGAACCAGTCTCGCGGGCCAATGTTGCAACTATGCCGTTGTGCTGGATTGCTCAAAATACATGAGCCGGATCGTGGAATTGGATCCGCAGCGACGACAGGCCCGGATCCAACCGGGCATTGTCCTGGACGTGCTGCGAAATGAGGCAGAACGACATCATCTGACGTTCGGACCCGATCCGTCCACTCATACCCATTGCACCTTAGGCGGCATGATCGGCAACAATTCCTGCGGGGTGCATTCGGTGATGTCGGGGGAGACGGCGGATAATGTCGAAGAACTCGATATCGTGACCTATGACGGCGTGCGGTTGCGAGTCGGAAAAACGAGCGATCGCGAGTTGGATGAGATCATCGCCGCCGGCGGGCGTCGCGGGGAGATCTATCATAAGTTGAGAGAGTTACGAGATCGGTACGGCGACCTGATTCGCGCACGGTTTCCCAATCTCCCTCGCCGGGTGTCCGGATACAACCTCCCGGCGCTCTTATCCGAGCGAGGCTTCCATGTCGCGCAGGCCTTGGTCGGTTCCGAATCCACCTGTGTCACGATTCTCGAAGCGACCGTACGATTGGTGCCGAGTCCTCCGAGACGTTCGCTGTTGGTCCTGGGTTATCCGAGCGTGTACGAAGCGGGCGACCACATCCCGGACATTCTCCAGTGCGGGCCGATCGGTCTGGAAGGGATGGATGACCGGCTGGTGCAGGACATGATCAAGATGCACATCCATCCGGAGGATGTCACCCTCCTGCCCGAAGGCCGCGGCTGGTTGCTCGTGGAATTCGGAGGCGATACGAAAGAGGAGTCGGACGAGCACGCCCGTCGCTGCATGGACCGACTGAAGACACAGGAGCGGCCGCCGAGCATGAAGCTCTTTGATCGCCGGGCCGAAGAGGAGATTCTCTGGAGGGTGCGCGAATCCGGGCTCGGCGCCACGGCCCATGTGCCCGGTGAAAAGGTGACATGGGAAGGATGGGAAGATTCCTCCGTGCCCGTGGACCGACTCGGCGCATACCTGCGCGAGCTGCGGAAGTTGTTCGACAAGTACCACTATGGCTGCGCCCTCTACGGGCATTTCGGACAAGGATGCGTCCACACGCGGATAGATTTTGATCTGCAGAGCCGCGAAGGGATCCGCACATTCCGCTCATTTCTGTTCGAGGCGGCCGATCTCGTGCTGAGTTTCGGGGGGTCCTTGTCCGGCGAGCATGGAGACGGACAATCGCGAGCCGAGCTGCTACCGAAGATGTTCGGCCCCGAGTTGATTCGAGCGTTTGAGGAATTCAAAGCGATTTGGGACCCGCGCTGGATGATGAACCCGGGAAAGATCGTGCGCCCGTATCGCGTCGACGAAAACCTCCGGCTGGGAGCCGACTATCGGCCGCCTGTTCTGCCGACGTATTTTCAATTCCCGCACGACGACTATAGTGTTGCGCAATCCACATTGCGGTGCGTCGGGGTGGGGGAATGCCGGCGCGGCGAAGGCCGGACCATGTGCCCGAGTTATCGCGTGACCAAAGAGGAGATGCATTCAACAAGGGGTCGAGCGAGGCTCCTGTTCGAAATGCTGGAAGGAGATGTGCTCACGCAGGGCTGGCGTGATCCTCATGTCAAAGAGTCGCTCGAACTCTGTCTGGCCTGCAAAGGTTGCAAGGGCGATTGTCCCGTCAATGTCGACATGGCGACGTACAAGGCGGAATTCCTCGCCCATTATTATGAGGGGCGGCTGCGCCCGCGGGCGGCCTATTCGATGGGGTTGATTCATGTGTGGGCCAGATTGGCGTCGCTAGCCCCGTCGCTGGCCAACCGGCTGACGCAGACACCGGTCCTCCGGAGTTTGGTGAAGAAAATCGGCGGCATTTCTCTGCATCGGCGCATGCCGCCGTTTGCGGACACGTCGTTTTCCCAATGGTATCGGCGACAGGATCGCCCCGAGGTTGGCCATTCCCCGTTGATGTTGTGGCCCGACACCTTTACCAATTACTTCACGCCGGAGATCGGCGTGGCGGCGGTGGAGGTGTTCCAGGCGGCGGGCTTTCAGGTTCAATTGCCGCGCAAACCGCTGTGCTGCGGCCGCCCTCTGTATGATTTCGGCATGCTGGCGTCGGCGCGGCGGCATTTGCAGGAGATTCTTCGTGAACTGTCGCCGCTGATTACAGCTGGTGTGCCCATGGTGGTGCTCGAACCAAGTTGCGCCGCGGTGTTTCGCGACGAACTGCTGAACCTGCTTCCCCATGACGAACAGGCGAAGCGTCTCTCGCAGCAGACATTCACCTTTGCTGAATTTGCCGATCGGTATATGGCCGGCCACCGATTCGGTCGCTTGCGTCGCCGGGTACTCGTGCACGGCCATTGTCATCAAAAGGCCGTGATCGGAATGAACGCGGAACAGAAACTGCTGGACCGTCTTGGAATGGAGGCGGAATTTCCTGACACGGGCTGCTGTGGAATGGCGGGATCGTTCGGCTTTAAGGAAGAACATGACGTCCTGTCGGTGCAGATCGGCGAATTGGCCCTCCTTCCGGCCGTTCGAGCCGCAACGCCGGAGACGGTCATCATGGCCGATGGGTTCAGTTGCCGGCAACAGGTCGAGCAGACGACCGATCGGCGTGGACTGCACATCGCCCAGCTTGCGCATTGGGGGATGGAAGAAGAACAGGAGGGCGGTCACGAAACTCCGCGGTCCTATGCCGAACGGAATTATCTTCAACGGCATCGGCTCGCCGGGGAAGCCACGCGTGCGGTGACTTTCCTCTGGAGCGCCGGACTCGTCGCGGTCGGATTGGCTGTGTACTTCGCGCGCCGACGGCCCCGGCGATAATTAGGAGCCGCGAGAGGCAATGAGAGCGGCCTGCTAGGACCTAAGCTGAACCACAAGAGCAGCGCCGATTAGTCGGCCTGAGCGACGAGGTCCCGCTTGATGCTGCGAGCCTCCTCCAGGTGGCTCTGCAATAGCGGCTTGGCTAGACGAAGATGTTCTTTGAGCGCGACGTGATTCACTGTTCTCGCGGCATTGCCCACCAAGTCCACCAATCGGCGATGTATGGCGATCTCACTGTCGATATACGCTCGATCGAAGCTCATTCCGGATTTCCCGTCCAGATTCCTCATGGTCTCTTCGTGTCTTTCCGTGATCTCCACACCCAGGGCCGGGGCAACCGGTTTGATACTGAACCGACGCGAAATCATTGTGCTGTATTTCAACAGAGTCT
>DASSBQ010000240.1:0-17385 GCA_035698625.1 Nitrospiraceae bacterium | reverse complement strand
GTCAGTGCGAATGCCCATGCGCTGGGCCGGTACGCCGCCCTATGCCAGGAACAAGGCATCGTCCCAATTGTGGAGCCCGAGGTCCTGATGAATGGGGCCCATACCATCGAGCGCTGCGAGGAAGTGACGAGTTTGGTCCTCCATGCCGTCTTCGGCGCGCTCTTCGAGCAGCGTGTCAGCCTGGAAGGCATGCTCCTCAAGCCCAATATGGTGATCTCCGGCAAGGAAAGCCGCCGGCAAGCGTCGGTCGACGAAGTGTCCGTAGCGACGTTGCGGTGTCTGCGCCGCCATGTCCCGGCCGCGGTGCCCGGCATCGTCTTTCTGTCGGGCGGGCAAAGCGATGTCCTGGCCACATCTCATTTGAACGCGATCAACAAACTGGATCTTCTGAAACCATGGAGGATCAGTTTTTCGTATGGGCGGGCGCTGCAAGATCCCGCCATCGAAGCCTGGCAAGGCAAGCAAGAGAATCTGAAAGCCGGTCAGCAAGCGTTCTATGACCGGGCAAAGTGCAACGGCGCAGCCGCCCTCGGCAGATACACCGACGCCTTGGAAGGCGAGAAATCCGGTGTCGGGGCCGCCGCGGGGGGCGCGGACTGGCACGATGACTGACTTCTATGAGACCCGTACGATGAGGTTGAAAGATTGATATGCAGGTTCTCGTAATCAACAGCGGGAGTTCGTCGATCAAATTTCGACTCCTGGAAGCAGCCGGGGAAGGAAAGACGGTGGGGACACATCAGGTGCCGTTGCTCCGGGCTGCCGTCAACGGTATCGGGGGCGCTGCAACCTTTGAGGCTACCGGACGGGATGTGGATCATGCGACCACGAGGTTGGACATTCGGGACCATGCGCACGCGTTGCGTGTTCTGTTTAAGCGTCTGGCCGGTGCTCTGGGCAAAATCGAAGCGGTTGGGCATCGGGTGGTGCATGGTGGCGATCAGTACATGGAGCCCACTTTGATTACCGAACAGGTAGAAGCAGAAATCGACTCCCTGTCCGAGTTGGCGCCCCTGCATAATCCCGCATGTCTCGTAGGGATCCGCGGGGCGAGAGAGGTATTGGGGCCCCGCGTCCCGATGGTGGCCGTGTTCGACACGGCTTTTCACCAAACCATGCCGGATGTCGCCAAACAATATGCGCTTCCGCCGGAGTTGGTCGAGCGGCATCGGATCCGCCGGTACGGCTTTCACGGGATTGCGCACGCGTCGCTCGCGCATGGTTATGCGGTCTGCACGGGCCATCGCTTGGACGGGGCGCGTCTGATCACTTTACAGTTGGGCAATGGCTGCTCCATCGCCGCCATCGCACAAGGTCGTTCGGTTGAGACATCGATGGGGTTCACGCCTCTGGAGGGGCTGGTGATGGGAACGCGTTCCGGAGATGTGGATGCCTCCATTGTCAGTTACCTGTCCGATCGAGATAAAGTCGAAGCCACTGAAGTCGAGCGGTGGCTTAACGAGCGGTCGGGCCTCCTTGGACTGTCCGGTCGATCAAGCGACATGCGAGAGTTGCTCCGTGCGGCCGAAGAACAACAAGACAAAGGGGCCGGCTTCGCGATTGATTTGTTCTGCTACCGAGCGCGCAAGTATCTCGGGGCGTACCTCGCCGTATTAAATGGCGCGGATGCCATTATCTTCGGCGGTGGGATCGGGGAAAACGCCCCGGAGATTCGGAGGCGGATTTGCCAGGACATGGAATGGTGCGGCCTCGCGCTCGATCCCGGTCGCAATCGGAAGGTCGTCGGGCTTTCGCCGGGGCATGGAATACAGATCAGTGCGGATGAGTCGCGGCCGGCGGCGTATGTGGTTGCAGCGGATGAGGAAACGTGGATCGCCCTGGAAACGGCCCGCTGCGTGCGGGTTTTGCGGTCATAAGCCAATAGCGTTCGACATCCGTTGAGCGCGGGACCATCTCACAGAGAGGGAGAGAACATGGAACATTCATTATTGGAGAAGGAAGTCTTATCGCAAAAGGGAGTTTTATCGGACAAGGAACTTCAACTGATGGACGCCTATTGGCGTGCGGCAAACTATCTGTCGGTGGGGCAGATTTACCTGTATGGCAATCCTCTCCTCAAGGAGACGTTGACGAAAGACCACGTCAAGCCTCGTCTGCTCGGACATTGGGGAACCACCCCTGGGTTGAATTTTATTTACGCGCATTTGAATCGCGCGATCAAGCAACGGGACCTGAACATGATCTACATTATCGGCCCTGGCCACGGCGGTCCCGGCATCGTCGCCAATGCCTATTTGGAAGGAACCTACTCCGAGGTCTATCCCAACATGTCGCAGGACGAAGGAGGAATGAAGCGCTTGTTCACTCAGTTCTCATTTCCCGGCGGCATCCCCAGCCATGTGGCGCCCGAGACTCCCGGGTCGATTCACGAGGGCGGTGAATTGGGCTACGCAGTGTCCCATGCCTATGGAGCGGCGTACGACAATCCCGATCTGGTCGTCGCCTGTGTCGTCGGCGACGGTGAGGCGGAAACCGGGCCGCTGGCGACCTCATGGCACTCGAACAAATTTCTCAACCCCGCCACCGACGGAGTCGTGCTGCCCATCTTGCACCTGAACGGCTACAAGATCGCCAATCCCTGCGTGCTGGCCCGCATCAGCCATGAGGAATTGGATCAACTGTTTCGTGGGTACGGATACACGCCTCATTTCGTGGAGGGGCATGAGCCGGGGAAGATGCATCAGCTCATGGCGTCCACGATCGACAAGTGCCTCGATGAGATCTCCCGCATTCAGAGTCAGGCGAGGGCTAACGGCGTCAAAGACCGGCCGCGCTGGCCTATGATCATCCTTCGTTCGCCGAAGGGATGGACCTGCCCCAAGGAGATCGACGGCAAACGAACGGAGGATTACTGGCGGAGTCATCAGGTGCCGATGGGCGAAATGCACGAGAAGCCGGGACATATCAAGATCCTCGAGACATGGATGAAGAGCTACAAGCCCGAGGAGCTGTTCGACAAAAGCGGCCGGCTCAAGCCCGAACTCGCTGACCTCCCACCGAAAGGCGAGCGCCGCATGAGCGCCAATCCACACGCCAACGGCGGGCTCTTGCTCAAAGATCTGCGTCTTCCTAATTTCCAGGACTATGCGATCAAGGTGACGCAACCGGGCGCCGTCACGGCGGAATCCACCCGCATCATGGGGAAGTTTCTGGCCGACACGATGAAACTGAACATGGACCAACACAATTTTCGCCTGTTTAGTCCCGACGAAAATAATTCTAACCGCTGGCAGGACGCCATGGAAGTCACCAGCCGCGCCTGGATGGCGGACCGCTATCCTTACGACGACCATTTGGCGCCGGATGGACGAGTGATGGAGATGCTCAGCGAGCACCAGTGCCAAGGTTGGCTGGAGGGATATCTGCTCACCGGCCGGCATGGGTTTTTCTCCTGTTACGAGGCGTTCATCCACATTATCGACTCGATGTTCAATCAGCATGCCAAGTGGCTGAAAGTCACCCGCGACATACGGTGGCGGCGCCCGATCGCCTCGCTCAATTATCTCTTGTCCTCCCATGTCTGGCGGCAGGATCACAACGGATTCAGCCATCAGGACCCGGGGTTCATTGACCACGTCGTGAACAAGAAAGCGGATGTGGTGCGTGTCTACCTGCCGCCGGACGCCAACACGTTGCTGTCGGTGACCGACCACTGCCTGCGCAGCCGCAATTATGTGAACGTCGTGGTGGCCGGCAAGCAGCCGGCTCCCCAGTGGTTGACGATGGACCAGGCGGTCAAACATTGCACGGCCGGCATCGGGATCTGGGAATGGGCGAGCAATGACAAGGAGGGAGACCCGGACGTGGTGATGGCCTGCTGCGGGGACGTGCCCACGCTGGAAACCCTGGCCGCCGTGGATATTTTCCGGCAGCATCTGCCCTCGCTGAAGATTCGTGTCATTAACGTCGTCAACTTGATGAAATTACAACCGCAAAGCGAACATCCGCACGGGCTGTCGGATCAGGATTTCGACGTGCTCTTCACCAAGGACAAGCCGATTGTGTTCGCGTTCCACGGCTACCCATGGCTGATCCATCGGCTCACGTATCGCCGGACGAATCACAAAAACCTGCACGTGCGCGGCTACAAAGAGGAAGGGACGACTTCGACACCCTTCGACATGGTGGTGATGAACGATCTCGACCGGTACCACCTTGCCGGGGACGTGATCGACCGGTTGCCTCAACTCGGGTCCCGTGCCGCCTATGCCAAGCAAACACTTCGCGACAAGTTGCTTGAGCACAAAGAATACATTGCCAGGTACGGCGAAGATATGCCTGAGATCACCAACTGGCAATGGGGCCAAGCAAAGGTAGAGACGAGGGGAAGGAGCTCGACGGAAGGCGACAACGTCTAAGTAGAGAGAGAAGCTAGTTTTTGTTCACGGGCTGTTTTTCTCCGCTCACGACTCGACACTGAGCAGTCGTCGGTCCACAGCCTGGTGTCCTGGTAGGGAGAAGACATCGTTCGCATGACGGGAGCGAGCAAAGAAACCATTTAGGCCAAACACACCGCTTTCCTTGAACCGCATTGCGGAGGTTATATGGAGCAGGAACGCTCGAAGGAAATTCTTAAACAATACGGTATTGGGCCTATCCAATTTTCCGGCTCGAACGATGCGCTATACGAAGCGGCATCTGACTTTCGATCACGTCGTGGATGTCAAGAAGGCCGGTCTGCAAGAGCAGTACGAAGCGTCGGCACGCGCAATTCGCGATATCATTTCACAACCGGCGGAGCAAGTAGCGGGAAGCCAAGGTTGGTACGATCCACGCTGGCACTATCAGAACGAGACGGAGACTCGAGCGGCGCTCGACATGATCATGTCCAACTACTTCAGTCGCAATGAGCCGGGCGTTCGAGCCGCTGAACCACACGTTGCTCATGGGTGGGGACCACTATATGCATCTGGCGCACCTCACGTCCTACCTTGATAGTGACCGCCGGATCTGCGAACTGTACGCCGACGCGGATGGCTGGACGCGCAAGGCTATCTTGAACGTCGCCGCTTCAGGAAAATTTTCCAGCGACCGTACGATCGCCGAATACGCAGCCGGTATCTGGGATGTAAAGCCCCTGTCCGATCCCATGACGTTGCGGCGATATGTAAAACAAAGGACCGAGGCGCATGCCTGTTTCACCCCACGCAGGAAGCCGCCGGCCAGGGACATGTTGGTGGACCTGGTCCAAGCTGGAGCAGGAGTATTATGAACGTAAGCCCGATATAGACGAGGCCAAACAAGTTGGTCAGCTTCGGTACCAGCGGGCATCGTGGCTCGTCGCTCCGCGGCTCGTTTACTGAAGCCCACATCTTGGCCATCACCGCCGAAAGCCGTCACGGCGTCGATGCTCGCCGGCGAGGAGATCACGTCCAAGTTGACCACGGCGCCAGGCAACAACGCTTCGATCGGAGGCCTTAAGGTCGTCACCGCGAATGGGTGGTTTGCGGCCCGGCCATCCGGAACCGAGAACACATCTACAAGATCTATGCGGAGAGCTTTAAAGACGAGCGGCACCTACAGGCGATCGTAGCGGAAGCCCAAGAGATCGTGCGCCATTCCCTGGCCGGGCCCAAGGATACCGATCTGTAGAGTGCCTGCTACGCACCACTGTCCATCAGCCGGAGAAGATGACAGCCGTCTCCGGCATTGCAATGAGGCTCCTATGGCAGACACGAAACGCGACCAATTGTGCATCAACACCATTCGTACCTTATCGATGGACGCGATCCAGCAGGCCAACTCCGGCCACCCCGGCACTCCCATGGCTATGGCGCCCGTGGCCTACTGCCTGTGGCATCGATTTCTCAACTTCGATCCGCAAGATCCGATTTGGCCCAACCGCGATCGCTTCGTGCTTTCAATCGGACACGCATCCATGCTGTTGTATTCCCTTCTCCATCTCACCGGTGTCAAGGCAGTGAGCAAGGATTACGAAACGCTCGGTGACTCGGCGGTGCCGTTGGACGCTATCAAACATTTCCGGCAATGGGGGAGCCGCTGTCCCGGTCATCCGGAATACCGCTGGACTTCCGGCGTCGAAACCACAACCGGTCCTCTCGGACAGGGACTCGCGAACAGCGTAGGCATGGCGCTGGCGGGCCGTTGGATGGCGCACCACTTTAATCGACCCGGATTCGAGGATCTGATCGGGTTCAATCTGTACGCTCTCTGCGGGGACGGCTGCATGATGGAAGGGATCTCACACGAAGCCGCTTCCCTTGCCGGCCACCTTGGGCTTTCGAACCTTTGCTGGATCTACGATAACAATCACATCACGATCGAAGGGAACACCGCGTTGGCCTTTTCGGAAGACGTGGCCACCAGGTTCATCGCCTATGGGTGGAACGTAACTCGCGTCGGCGACGCGAACGACCTGGAGATGCTCGATCGGGCGTTCCGAACCTTCCAGAAGACGACGGATCGTCCCACCCTGATCATCGTGGACAGCCACATTGCCTATGGGGCGCCGAACAAGCAAGACACCTCGGCCGCGCACGGCGAGCCGCTCGGCGAGGAGGAAGTCCGCCTGACCAAGCGAAATTACGGGTGGCCGGAGGACGCCCAGTTCCATATCCCCGACGGGGTCTACGATCACTTTCGTGAAGGAATCGGCGTTCGCGGGCGGACCCTCCGTGACCGGTGGTTCACGCGCATCAGGGACTACAAAGCGCAGTTTCCGGAATTGGCCGACCAGTTGTACCGGATGCAGCATCGACAGTTGCCGGACGGATGGGACAAGGAACTTCCGGTCTTTCCGGCAGATGCCAAGGGTATGGCGACGCGGGTCTCATCCGGAAAGGTGTTGAACGAAGTCGCTAAACGCGTGCCTTGGTTGATGGGCGGTTCGGCGGACCTCGGCCCATCGGCTAAAACTCGCTTGACCTTCGAAGGGGCGGGAGATTTGTCCGCCGACAATCCCGGCGGCCGCAATCTTCACTTCGGGATCCGAGAGCATGCCATGGCTGCGATTCTGAACGGCATGGCGCTGATCAAAGTTCGGGCCTACGGGTCCGGCTTTCTGATATTCAGCAACTATGCGCGCGGCGCGATCCGCCTCAGCGCAATCATGGAGGTGCCGGTCATTCACATTTTTACGCACGATTCGATCGCGGTCGGGGAGGATGGGCCGACCCATCAGCCGATCGAACATCTCGCTTCGCTGCGGGCGATGCCGGGATTAATCGTGCTCCGGCCGGCGGATGCCAATGAAGTGGTGGAGGCCTGGCGCGTGATCATGAATTGTCATCATGAGCCCGTGGCGCTCATCCTGACCCGCCAGGATGTCCCGACCATGGATCGGACCAAATATGCCTCCGCCTCTGGCCTAGCCCAGGGGGCCTACATTTTGGCTGACAGCCCGGATGGAAAGCCCGACGTGATCCTTATCGGAACCGGCAGCGAGGTGGCGCTCTGCATTGACGCGTATGAACAGCTGAAGGCCGACGGTGTCAAGGTCCGAGTCGTGAGCATGCCCTCATGGGAACTCTTCGAGCATCAGAACCAGGCCTATCGCGACCGCGTGCTGCCGCAGGCGGTGACGGCCCGGGTGGCGGTCGAGAAGTCGTCGACATTCGGATGGGCACACTATGTCGGTGCTTCGGGCGCCGTTATCGGGATGACGACGTTCGGGGCCTCCGCTCCCTTAAAAGTCTTGCAGAAAGAATTCGGGTTCACGAAGGAACGCGTCATCGAAGCGGCGATGCAGCAGTTGAAGCGAGCGAGGTGATCCGTGTAGGTCGCCATCGATCCGATCACATCGGCTTGAAAGAGACGCCGAAACTCTATCTTCGCGACCTTAAGCACGGTGCAGTGGACATAGTCGTCGAGCAAGTCTGAGGAGAAAACATGCCATGAGCGACAATCTTCCCATTGTCTACCTGGCCAGGCACGGTGAGACGGCTTGGACTCTCTCAGGCCAGCACACGGGGCTGACCGATTTGCCATTGACCGAGCACGGCGAGCTCATCGCTCGCCGGCTAGAAGAACGGCTGAAAGGATTGAAATTTACCGCCGTGTTCACCAGTCCATTGCAGCGAGCAAGCCGAACCTGCGAGCTGGCGGGGTTCGGGAAAGTGGCCGAAGTTGATCGAGATCTGGTCGAATGGAATTACGGTCAATATGAGGGTCGGCGCACGGCAGAGATTCGCGCAGAACGTCCAGACTGGCAATTGTTCCGCGACGGTTGTCCGGGAGGGGAATCGCCGCAGCAAGTCAGTGCGCGTGCGGACCGCGTCGTGCGTCGAGTGCGCGCCGTGGGGGGAGATGTCCTGCTATTCACGAGCGGGCATTTCCTTCGGGTCTTCGCCACCCGTTGGCTCGGCCTCGAACCCACGGTCAACTGTAGGTTCTTCATGCTGAGTACGGCGAGCCTGAGCGCGATGGGGTATGAGCACGATCTATCTCGGCCGGTGATCCGACTGTGGAACGAGACGCGTCATGTAGACATATGACCGGATGAGATTGGCCCGATCAGCCTTGGTGAAAAAAACTTCGAGATTCTCGGAAAGGATCAGACAATGACCGCGCGCATCGACCCGCTTCCCGCACGTAAGGCCTGGAAACTCCTCCAGGCCCACCAGAAAGAGATCCAGGGAGTCCATCTTCGGCGGCTCTTCGCCGACGATCCCAAGCGGGGCATACGGCTGACCGCCGAGGCCGCAGGCATTTTTTTGGATTACTCGAAAAATCGGATTACGGACGAAACACTCCGCCTCCTCGTTCAACTGGCGGACGAATCCTCCTTGCGATCGCGGATCGAGGCGATGTTCCGCGGCGACAGGATCAACATCACGGAGGACCGGGCCGTCCTCCACATTGCTCTCCGCGCGCCGAAAGGAGCGTCGATCGTCGTAGACGGGGAGATTGTAGTGCCAAAGGTGCATGGAGTTCTCGATAAGATGGCTGATTTTTCTCATCGTGTCCGGAGCGGCGCGTGGAAAGGCCACACGGACAAGCGTATCCGGAACGTCGTTAATATCGGCATCGGAGGATCGGATCTCGGGCCGGTCATGGCCTATGAGGCGCTCAAGCATTACAGCGACCGCCATATGACATTCCGTTTCGTTTCCAACGTCGATGGGACGGATTTTGCTGAAGCAGTGTGGGATCTCGATCCGGCCGAGACTTTGTTCATCGTGTCATCGAAGACCTTCACCACGCTGGAGACGATGACCAATGCCCAGACTGCGCGCGCCTGGTTGCTTGCAGGTCTCGGCGGTCACACCACGGCGGTTGCGAAGCATTTTGTCGCAGTGTCCACGAACGCGGCGGAGATCAAGAAGTTCGGGATCGACACCGCCAACATGTTCGAGTTCTGGGATTGGGTCGGCGGACGCTATTCCATGTGCTCGGCCATCGGCCTTTCGACGATGTTGGCCGTCGGCCCGGAAAATTTCCGCGCCATGTTGGGCGGCTTTCAGGAGATGGATGAGCACTTTCGCTCTGCGCCGTTCGAAAGCAACCTTCCGGTGCTTATGGGTTTACTCGCCATTTGGTATAACAACTTTTTCGGGGCACAGACGACTGCGGTCCTCCCATATGACCAGTACTTGAAGAGATTTCCGGCGTATTTGCAGCAATTGACGATGGAGAGCAACGGGAAACACGTGACGCTCGACGGTACGGAGGTGTCGTACGACACCGGCGCCATCTACTGGGGCGAACCAGGCACGAACGGCCAACACTCTTTTTATCAACTGATCCATCAGGGAACCAGGCTGATCCCTTCCGACTTTATCGCGTTTTATCAGTCGCTCAATCCTCTGGGGCGGCATCACGATTTACTCATGGCGAATGTCTTCGCCCAAACGGAGGCGCTCGCTTTCGGCAAGACAACGGAGCAGGTGAAAAAAGAGGGAACGCCGGATTGGCTTGTGCCTCACCGGGTTTTTGAGGGCAACCGACCGTCCAACACGATACTCGCCGAGCGTCTTACGCCGGACATACTGGGCAAGCTCCTCGCGCTCTACGAGCACTCGGTGTTTACGCAAGGCGCGATCTGGAACATCGACCCGTTCGACCAATGGGGCGTCGAGCTGGGAAAAGTGTTGGCCCAACGCATCATCCCGGAGCTCGAGAGTCAGCCGGAGCCTTCGCTCAATCATGATAGTTCAACAAACAATCTGATCCGTCGCTTCCGTGCGAAAGCCGGTGCCTGATTTGGTGAAACGGCGCTGTTGATCCAATGCACCGTCCGAAATCGATGGTTCGAATGTCTCGGGTGACGAGATAAGATCGCGCAGGATCCTGCTAAAGCGGCTGGCAGGAGATCGGAATTCTTCCTGATAGGCTAGAAACGAACTCGCCTGTGCCTCATTTCAGGGCGACCGTTGTTCATTTGCAATCTGTTCGCGCGCTTTCCGCTGGGCGGCATTCGCCTCATGTGAAAGTTTGTACGCCGCGTAGTATTTGAAGATGTTGCGCACATAGGTCGTGGTCTCAAGACCGATCTTCTGGGCCGTCACGATCTCGACATTGTTGAGCCATTTGTTCGGATCGAATCCACGTTTCTCGGCCAGCTTCCGCATCTTGGCAATCTTGCCGGGTCCGGCATTGTAACTCGCGAAGGCGAAGAGCGGCCGGTCGAAATCGCTGAAGCGCGAACCCTCGAAGTAGGTTTTCATCAAATGGTCCATGTATTTCGCTCCCGCGTGAATATTGGCCTCGGTAATCTTAATGTCGCCCACTTTCATGGCAGCCCCGGTGGCAGGCATGAGCTGCATGATGCCGATCGCCCCGACCTCGCTGCGCGCGGCTTGATCCAGGAGTGATTCCTGGTACCCTTGGGCCACCAACATGAGCGGGTCGAAGCCATAGCGGCTCCCGTATTGCTGAAACAGTGCAATGGTGTGTTCGAACCGCTTCCATTCGGCGGTGCCGGTGGGATCTTTAATTTGCTTGATGCGCTTCATGTAGGTTGCCAAGCGCGACTCGATGATGCGCCCTTTCCGGACGTAGTTCTTGAAGAAGTCGCGAATTTCGGCGTCCAACTTGGGACTGCCCTTTCGGATGGCCCAACCGATCCGTTCATTCGTGTGGATGATGAGATCCGTTCGAACCTTGATCTTGGGAAGGACCGGCGCCCATATCTTTGCCAGCCAGTCCTTGACGACGGTCGCTTCGAAGAGGCCGGCATTCAACATCTCCATGATATCTTCGTCTTCGAGCTCCTCGGGAAGGAAGACGAGACCAACCGGTGATTTCCCTTCCGCCCGAAACCGGTCGTTGAGCGCCAGCAGGCTCTCATAGTAGCTGGAGGCCTTTCTGACGTGCACGATTTTACCGGCAAGGTCCTCCAATGAGTCGATCGCAGACGATTTTGGACCGGTCACCAGCAATTCCGAGACCGCCGGCGCGTCGGCCGGTGCGACGAAGTCCACATGCTTGAGCCGTTCCGGCGTGACCGTCAGATTTCCCGCTGCGATGTCGGCGAAGCCGGTCGCCACGTCTCTGAACATTCGGTCCCGCGTGGCGGGAAACATCACGATCGTGAGCGGACGGTTGCCGAGCTGCTTGGCATATTTCTCGTTGAGATACCGTTCGAAGTCTCGCACGAAGTCCGCGGTGATACCGCGCTGCCGCCCTCTATCGTTGAAGTATAGGGTCCGGCTGTAAGGTAGGCCGACTCGGATAGCCCGACGTTCAAGCATCTGATCGAAGTCGCCGGTCCAGTGCCTTCTTGTAATGTCCAGGCCGCGCGCTAGCTTTGACTCTGCTCCTTCGGGACCGGTCGGATGGCCCTGTTCCTCCTCAGATGGATGAGGGGGAGTGACAGTGACATCGCCGGCATGGGCGATCCCCGACAGGCAGAGCATCACGATGGCTAGAAACCGACTGAATGTCCGCGCCACGTGGTCATTCAGCCGGTTTGGCCCGCACAACATAATTTTGTAGGAGTGTTCCGTTCCTCGCGAAACAGTTCGCTGCATCTGTGGCATCGAGGATTTCCTGTACGCTCCCTCGGACTCCGTTGCAACTGTCAGAAATGACAGGTAATTGAACTGACTATTGAAGTCCTTGCGCTCAATAAACCATTGCAAAGCCATGTCGGTGCCGAATGCATCTGAGGCCGGCCCGGAGTCGCTACGAGCCAACCGTCGCGACCGAAAGGAACGCGCGGTCCTCAGCTTTGATGACTCGCGTCTTTCCCATGACGGTCAATTTGGCGCTGGATCGGATGTCGCTCGAGCTGGTGCCCGCGCTGACCTCCACCGGACCGGGCTCCATGATGAAGTCGCCGGACAGCCCCGTGTAGCCGAGCAAGTTCATCGGCACGACGAACGTCACGGTCTTGGACTTCCCCGGCTCCAGGTCAACGCGGGCGAACCCGATGAGCTGCTGCGCAGGGAGCGTTACCCCTGTAGCCGTGTCGGCGGCGTAGAGCTGCACAACTTCAGTCCCGCGCTCCTTGCCCGTGTTGGTAATAGTGAGGGAGAGCCGCGCCTCGCCACTCACGTCCACCGTGTCCTTATCCAGCTTCAGCGGGCTGTACTGGAATGTCGTATAGCTCAAGCCGTGGCCGAACGAGAACAGCGGCGTGGACGGCATGTCGAGGTAGCCCTTGTGGATGTCCTCCTTGGTCCGGCGGTACCCGCTGCCCCATTTCTGGGCGTGGTGGATCGGTATCTGTCCCACATGCCGCGGCATCGTGAACGGTAGCTTCCCGCCGGGGTTCGTGACGCCGAAGATGGCGTCGGCGAGCGCGCTCGCCTGGTGCGGTCCGCCGTAGTAATCGGTGATGACCGCGGGCAGCTTGTCGATCACGGACGCGAGGGCGTACGGACCTCCCATCGAGATGACCGCGATGGTCGGCTTGCCGAGCGCGGTCACGGCGTTGATCAGCTCCATTTGCTGCGGGGGCAGGTCCTTGTTCGCGGTGTCGGAGCTTTCTCCTTCGGTGCGCTCGTTCGACCATGCCGATTTGCCGCCGACGGCGAGGATGACGACGTCGGCATCCCGCGCTGCAGCGACCGCGGCCGGAATGTCCGTCGGCTCTTTGAGAGTCAATCCGGTGCCCGCGACGGCGGTGACCTGGGCCTTCGGCAGGAGCTGGCGTACGGCCTCGGCGAGGGACATCGCAGCGTAGTTGGACTTGAGATACTCCCTGCGATCGATCTTGAACACCGACCCCAGCTCGGCTGCCATCGCGGCTTTCGCCTCGGGCGGCGGGGTGCCACCGAGGTCGACCCCTGCCATCGCGATGTCACCACCGGTGGCCCGGGCGTGCATCATCTTCAGCGCGGTGGAGTACATGTAGGTCGTGAAGCCGGCCTCCACATCGTCGGCATGCGGTCCGATGATGGCGATCTTCGCGATCTCGCGGCTGAGGGGCAGGAGACCCGTCTCGTTCTTGAGCAGGGTCACCGATTGGGCGGCGAGCCGCTTTGAGAGCTCGACACCCTCGCTCGCGATCGTGCGGATTTCGGCCGGGTTCTCCGGGACGTACGGGTTTTCGAACAGACCCAGTGCAAACTTGTCGCGCAGCACGCGGCGCACGGACCGGTCCAAGACCGATACGGGTATTTTCTTGTTGCGCACGGCCTTGGCCAGCACCTGCCCGTAGCCGTAGACGGCTGGTGTCTCGATGTCCATACCGGCCGCGAGGGCGAGCAACCCCGCCTCCTCGGGAGTTCCGGCGACCTTCTGGCGGTTGTGCAAGAAGGCGACGGCGACGTAGTCGGACACGGCCGTTCCCGTGAAGCCCATGCGGTTGCGCAACATGTCGGTCAGAATCGCGCGCGACGCGGAGATCGGCACGCCGTCGAACTCCGCGTAGCTGGGCATCACCGACGCGAGTCCGGCGAGACTGAATGCGGCCTCGAAGGGACGGGCATGGACGTCGTAGAGCTCGCGCGCGCCGACGGCGGTCGCCGCCATGTTCTGGCCGCCTTCAGTCACCGCGTAGCCAACGAAGTGCTTCCCGGTCGCCAGCACGCCCGTGGTCAGGTCCTTGCCTTGCAGTCCGCGCGTGTAGGCCACGCCCAACGCGCTCACGAGGTAGGGATCCTCTCCGTAGGTCTCGCTCACCCTCCCCAGCGGGCATCGCGGGCCACGTCGAGGACGGGTGATAGCGCCTGGAGCTGGCCCACCGCCCGCATCTGGCGCCCGATGATGTCGGCCATCTGTTGCGTCGCCTGGGGTCCCACGTCGCGGCGAGCCCGATCGAGGTCGGGAACTGTGTGAAGTGCGGTGCCACCACGCCACTCATCGCCTCGTTGTGGAAGATCGCCGGGATCTTCAGTCGCGTCTCAGTCACTAAGTAGTGCTGGATGGCGTTGACGGACTTCGCCAACTGCTCGGGTGTCTTGTGCCCGATCAGGCCGAGCGCGGCAACGTGCCCGATGCCGTGCTTGAGGTGTTCGTCGAGCTGACCCGGGATCGGGCCGTCAGGGCCGAACAGCGCCACGGGAAAGACGGACGACAGCTGCATCGCCTTCTCCTCGATGGTCATCTTGCGCAATAGCTCATCCGCGCGCCGCATCGCGACGCTGGCTGTCCGAGGCGTGGCGCGCGAAGCCCGACTCGATCTCGCTGTCGAGGTCTTTGGCTTGGGCCCAACACCCGGCTCAGCAGCGGCCGTAGTTGTCGAGGCGAAATCCGCAAGCGTTGCGGCCGCCAGCCCGATAGCCGCCGCGCCGGCAGTGGTGATCAGATCGCGTCGGGTGAGTTCGGGTCTCTTCATGGTTGGTCCTCCTTTCAATTTTCAGCCACGCCGGCGGCCGAACCGGTGGCGAAGCCGGGATTCGTTTCCTCTCCTCAGACGACCGCATTCCGCCTCGCCGCCTCGCGGAACCATGCGGCGCTCGCCTTGGGCGTCCGCTTCTGGGTTTTGAAGTCCACGTACACCAGCCCGAAACGGTTCCCGCTCAGCCCGGCGTTCCACTCGAAGTTGTCCATCGTGCTCCACTGGAAGTAGCCCTTGACCGGCACGCCCTCGGCGGTCGCGCGCTGCAGCTGCGTCAGGTACGCGCGGAGGAACATGATGCGGTCGGTGTCGAAAACCTTCCCGTCGGCGGTCAGCTCGTCGTCCGCGGCGCAGCCGTTCTCGGTGATGTGGATTTCCTTGGCGCCCCAGAGCGAGTGCACGAACTTCGGTGCCCAGTACAACGCCACGGCGTCGAAGGTGTGCCACCGCGCGACCATTTTCGGGTGTGCCTTGCTAAACAGGATCTCGCGCCATCCCGGCGCTTCGTCGGAGGTCACGACGTAGTTCATCGGCCGATACACGTTGATGCCGACGAAGTCCAGCGGCGAGCTGATGACCTTGAGATCCTCGTCCGTGAACTTCGGCGCATCCCTTCCCGCCTTCTTCAAGTAGGCGTCGGTGTACTTGCCTTCGAGCATGACGGTCAGGTACGGGGCATTCACCTCGCGCGTGGCCGCTTGAGCGGCCTTGATGTGCTCGGGGGTCTCGACCAGCGGGACGAGGACGTTGATGTTTTCGGCCGGGCCGACCTTGGTGCCCGGCTTGCCCTTGGCGCGGATCGCCTGCACCGCCATCCCGTGGCCGAGGACCGCGTGGTGTCGAACCTGATTGAGTTCGCCCGCGGCGAGCTTCAGGCCGGGGGCGATCGAGACGGAGTACGTGCCGCCCGGAACCGTGATCTCGTGGCCGTGGTGGCCCATGTCCACGAACGAGCGGAACTCGTTGATGGTGAAGAAATGCTTCACCCGATCGCTGAGCTTCTCAGCCACGGTGCCGGCATAGTCGCCGAATGCCTTGCATGTGTCGCGGTTCTGCCACCCCCCCCTTATCTTGAAGTCCCTGCGGGAGGTCCCAGTGGTAGAGCGTGGGGAACGGCTCGATCCCAGCCCCGACCAGCTCATCCACTAATCGGCTGTAGAAGTCGAGGCCCTTGGCGTTTGGCTCGCCGGTCCCGTTCGGAAAGATGCGCGGCCACGAGATCGAGAAGCGGTACGCGGTCGCGCCCAGGTCCTTCATCAGCGCGACGTCTTCCTTGTAGCGGTGGTAGTGGTCATTGGCGACATCGCCGGTCGAGCCGTCGCGAATCTTGCCGGGCGTGTGCGCGTACGTGTCCCAGATCGACGGGCCTTTGCCGTCCTCGTTCCACGCGCCCTCGATCTGGTACGCCGAGGTGGCGGTGCCCCAGAAAAAGCCGGAAGGAAACTCACGCGCGGCTCCGCAGTCCGATGATGCCTGCGCCTTTTCCGGCGACTGCGCAGCACTCACTGTGGACGCCATGACCCCAAGCGCGGCAATGCCGGCACTCTTCACGAGTTCGCGTCGACTCATTGCGTTGTCCATATCGGCCTCCTCCTAATATCGCGCCGTGCTGGTTGTATAGATTTGCCCAACCCACAGGGCTTTTCACACTATTTGAGTCCCCTGGTGTCTGCCTCCTTTCGATCCATGTCCTTGGGCTTCGTGTCGTACAGCAACGCGTCGAGAAATTTATTTAGCGGCGTGTATTCCGACGCGGTTCGCTCGTTCATGAAGTCCACCATCATGCTCCCCAGCGTGGCGACGGCGATGTCCTGAAAATAGACGGGATCTTGCGAGACAGCCTCGTTCGACATCGTGGTTTCTGCAACGGACACCCACACAAGATCCCCGGTTTCGGCATCCCACAACTGCAGCGAGATGCGCATGATGCTCGACCGGGTTTGGAGCAGTCGCACGTTGAGCCCCGGAAACATCCAACGGTCGGTCATTATTTGCGAAAATCCTACGAGTCGCGGCTGGAAGACATAGCGTGCATCAACGGCCGCGGCGATCCGACGCAGGGTGTCGAGGTCCAATATGGAACTTTGGTCATAATCGCTCCTCATCCGGGCGAAGTCGGTCGCCAAGCCCTTTCGATTGATTCGAGAGCTAGCCTCGACTTCAGTCACGACCTTCCAGTCTGGAGTGCCTTTCCTAGCGATGTAGCCCAAGTAGTGCCCCAGCGCAAACTCATTTCCCCGAAGACCAGGCATCGTGATGGCCGGAAACACTGCGACTGCCTGCTGTGCCAAATTGGTCGGACGGAATGGCGGGGCCATCGGCGTCGAGTTGGTGCGGACCCGCCAATCGTAAATCGAACCCGTACAGCCTGTGCTCACGATGCTGAAGAGCAGCAATGAGAGGGAGGCGACGGTTTTGATCGATATCAGGTTCCCACAGCGGAGAACTTTCCTCGATTGAGCTTCTCCGCCTGCTTGTGGCAAGCGTGGCGACTTGCCGCTCCTGCTCGTACCCCGATAGAACAAGGCCTAGCTCCATCAATCTATTGAGGCTTGTAACAGATTCGGTGCGGTATTATTCTATTCCGCGCGTGGCCTGTCAACGTACCGATACGTATAGGAATCTGTGGACACGTTGCCATCTTTCGACATGGTTGAAGGAAGATTTGGGTCTCAAGG
>DASSBQ010000239.1:0-11164 GCA_035698625.1 Nitrospiraceae bacterium | reverse complement strand
TGGCGGAGGCGCTGGAGGTCATGGGACGCCATGATCTCAACCAACTTCCCGTCATGAGCAATTCCTATTTGGAAGGTATCTTGACCCGTGGCCATATTGTCCGCGTATTGGAATCCCGTGCTGAGCTCGGCATGTAATAGCAGTGGTCCGGCACACGTCCAAATGTCAGGGCATCGACGGAGTTTTCCACCGTTACGCGCGAGCAACTGACGATTTCCTTAGTTTCCTACCGATTGGCCAAGTACGCCTGTTCGCCAAGCAATATTGCGCCCAACACGCCGGAGTGGTTTTTTAATCCCGGCGGAACGACGTATCCCCCGACATCCTCGCTCAACAGGCGATTTGGAATGTATCCTCCAAGCAACTCTGTGAGCCGCTCGCGGATCATCGGGAACAGCGATAGCCTTTGCATCACGCCGCCGCCGAGGACGAATCGTTGTGGCGAGAGAGTGCAGACCCATGTCGAGAGAGCCAGTGCGAGATAGTGGGCCTCTAAAGCCCAGGCGGGATGAGCAGGAGGCAGATCCCCTGCATTTTGTCCCCATCGACGTTTAATGGCCTCTCCGGACGCTAAACCCTCGAGGCAGTCTTTATGGAAGGGGCAAGTGCCGGGAAAAGGGTCATCCTTAAAATTGTGAGACACCCGTATATGACCCATCTCCGGGTGCATGAGCCCATGGACGAGCCGGCCGTTTACGACCAGGCCTCCTCCAATGCCTGTCCCGATCGTCAGATAAACAAAATTATCGACACCCTTTGCCGCGCCCCAACGAGATTCGGCTAGCTGACGTCGGTATCAAAAGCCACCGGAATTGTGAACGCGCGCGAAATGGTTCCGGCAAAATCGTAGTCCCGCCACCCTGGCTTGGGAGTATTCGTAATGTATCCATATCTGTCAGAGCCCGGGTGGCAATCGATGGGGCCAAAGGATCCAATCCCTATAGCGGCCAAGCCGTCTTCGACTGTCCCACGAAAAAAGTTGAGAGCCTAAGGTCATCGGGACACGTGCCGATGCCGCAGATCAATTTCGTCCCGCCGGCTTCAATCCCTCCGAATATCGCCATGGTCGTCTAATCGTGAGACAAGAGACCGCTTATCCTGATCTCCTAGAAATTGAGGCTGCCTCTACGGCATGGTCACAGAGCGAACCAAGGAGGTGGAGATTTGGAATTCCTTTGACCCGTGCGGTTGGAATTGGTATAAGCCTGCTTCATTTTTCTCTAACTTAGAAAGGATCATGAATGCGCAATGAGGGCAAGCAAAAAGAAAAGCCGACAACAGGCAAAAGCAGAAAAGTGAAAATTCCAGACAATGCCGGTCCCCATTCGTCGCGGCTCCAACAGGAGGACGAACACCGGCGTCTTACGGAAGAAGACGCATGCTCGGTAGTGAAGCGTGTTATCACAGAAGAAGAATTTAGAGCCCGCGTTTCACGAAAAGCCTATGAGCTATACGAGAAACGTCAGGCGATCACGCATGTAGAGGATTGGCTCGAAGGTGAACGTCTTGTGAAAGCGGAACTTCTTGCCGAAGGACAGTGGGCGGGAACCGTGTAGAAAGCTCTGAGTTGTCCGTTACATTCCCAATTAGAGGTCATTAACGAGCGCCGCTCGGCATTCCAAAGGCAGGCCCGCGTGTCTCCTGAGGCAATCGTTTGCCAACTCGTGCTTCGCCCAACATGATGCATCCTGTTCATTGTCATTCGCCGGGCCTGCATTTAGCATGTTAGCGAAGTGTTCCACGAGCCCACGGCATAGACGATGATCATCCGCCGCGAAATGCAGCGAACACTATAGCTTCCTGCCTCATCAGCCTCTCCCTTAGCGCAGCGCTTCGGTTTCGGTCTTGACGCATGTCGATTGTCAGCGTAGCCTCCCGCCGGATTCTGATCACATCGGAGGACATGCGGTGGAGGAATGGCCGTATCGCCTGCTCGCGTTTGTCGGATTTTTTACGATCGCGTTGCTGGCCTGGGTGACGGGACGGCGCAGTCGTCTCAATTGGAGGACCATTGGCGGGAGCGTGGCCTTGGCGTGGGGCCTCGGCGTCGTGTCGTTTTGGTTTCCGGGAGCGCGCTGGTTCTGGGGAGTGATCAACGAGATGGTCGTGGCCATGCTGACCGCCTCTCAAAAGGGCACGCTCTTTCTGCTTGGGCCTCTCGCGCTGGGTCCCGGGCAGACGCTGCCGGATGGGACGGTCTCTGTGGGCTTCATCTTGGCCGCGCAGGCGCTGCCCGCCGTGGTGTTCTTTGCCGCCTTGACGGCGGGTCTCTACTATCTCGGCGTCATGCAAGCGATCGTGCGGCTGTTTGCCCGGCTCTTTTACCGGACGATGGGCTTATCCGGCGCCGAGTCGCTTTCCGGCGCCGCCAATATCTTCGTCGGCATCGAGGCGGGCCTGATCGTCCGCCCCTACCTAACCGCCATGACCCGCTCGGAATTGCTGATGGTGCTCACCTGCATGATGGCGACGGTGGCCAGCACCGTCATGGGCATCTACGTCGCGGCCTTGCAGCATGTGGTGCCGCAGATCGCCGGGCATCTGATTTCCGCTTCCGTGATCTCCATTCCCTGTGCGGTGCTCATCAGCAAGTTGTCGTTCCCCGAAGACGACCGGCCCGTCACCCTGGGGGGCGTGCCGTCCGATACCGTCGCTCGTGAGACGCTATCTTCACCGGACGGGGATGCAATGCCGCCGCCCTCCAATCTTATCGTGGCATTGATCGATGGGGCGGGACAAGGCATGAGAATGGCGGTCGGCATCGCGGCCTTGCTGATCGTGTTTCTCGGCTTGGAAGCCCTGGTGGATCTGGCGCTGGCACAGCTGCCGGCGTTCGGCGGATTTCCCCTCTCGGTCACCCGTGTCCTGGCCTGGCTCACATGGCCGTTCACGATTCTACTCGGTCTTCGTCCCGAGGAATGGCAGATCGGCGCGGATCTGTTGGGATCGCGGTTTATCGAGACGGAAGTGGCGGCTTATTTCAAGTTGGCCGCGGTGCAATCGGCTTCTCCACCCCCGCTGTCGCCCCGCTCGCTTACCGCCATGACCTATGCATTGTGCGGGTTCGTTCATGTCGCCAGCATGGGTATCTTCGTCGGCGGGATCGCCGCCTTGGTGCCCCGCCGAGCGAAAGACGTGTCGCTTCTGGGTCTGCGGGCGCTGTGGACTGCGTTCTTGACGACGTTGCTGACCGGTTGTATCGCGGGAGTCTTGTCGTCATTCTAGCGAGATGTTGAAAAGGTCCGCCAGCTTCGTTCTCGCGTCATTCAGAAGACACGGGGCGCCCACCGTCTCGCGCCCGTGCGCAAACGTGAGGCGACTTCTTCGTCGCCTCGCGCACCTCAACGTACGACCCGGGAAAAGAGCTCGTCTCGACGGGCTCGGGGCGGGCCGGGTAAGAATGACTACGCTTCGCCTCTTCGTTGGCTGCGGCCTTGCTGGACGGCCTTTTTGAACATCCCGCAATTCGTTGGCCAACCGGGATTCCTGTCGGTCTGATCTCGACTTTTAAGATGTGTTCTTCAGCAGTCTGCTAGAAAGTCATGGAAACACCATTGTACTATTACCTGCTACTGAAGCGTCCTTCATGAGTCGCGGTGCAAGTCGGAAAGAAGAACCACATGACGATGACAGTGACACCGGATACCGAGATCGCCCTGGCGTTCGGCAATCAACGAGCCGTAGTGTCTCCCTGGGGCGCGTCGCTCCGCCGGTATTTCCTCTCCATCGACGGAAAAGAAACGGACATCGTCTGGGGCTATTCCGGCGGCGCCCATAAGAAAGGCGGGCAGGGCGACGTGTTGATCCCGTTCCCGGGCCGCATCGCCGACGGCCGCTATGTATTCGACGGCGACGTGTTCCAGCTCGAACGAAATGATAAGGAAGGCCCGAACGCGATTCACGGATTCGTGCGCACGTTGCCTTGGACGGTCGCCGGCTCAGATGCGAATCGTGTACGCTTCGATATCAGCCTGACCGCCGATCAATATGGAAGCAAGGGATACCCCTTTTCACTTCAGATTCACGTCGCGTACGTCCTGGGCGATCAAGGCTTAGTCTGTTCGTTCGAAGTCAAGAACGTGGGAAATCGGATCGCGCCGGTCGGCGTGGGCTTCCACCCATATTTCACCGTAGGCTCCGCGTTCATCGATGACGATGAGGTGAAAATCCCGGGCGCGGCGTATGTGGAATTCAACGAACGACTGGCGCCGACGGGCCGGATCATCCCGGTTGCCGCAAGCGAATGGGACCATCGCACCGCTCATCCGATCGGTGCCCGCCGCTTCAATCATTGCTATGTGCAGCTGGAACGCGATGCGGACGGATCGGCCACGGCGAGCCTCCGCCATGCGGCGAGCGGCCGCTCGGTTGACGTGATGATGGATCGCTCGTTTTCCGCGATCGTGATCTACACCGGCGATGCGATTCCGGGCGCCGCCCGGCGCGCGTTGGCGATCGAGCCGATGACGTGTGCGACGGATGCGTTCAATCATCCGGAGTGGGGTCTGCAGCAAGTGTCCCCCGGACAGGCTTTTGCCGGCCACTACGCCATCCACACTCACCTGCGGTAAGCATCTTCTCGGGTTGCATCTCATGCTCATGCTGGGTACTCTTGCCGTCCACCATGCGGCCGCGCCGGCCACTGCGAAGGCAGGTAGGCGAACCAAAGGGACAGGGATATGGACAGGCATGATATCGAACGGAAATTGCCGACGATGAGCCAGACTCAGCTCGTCGATACGGTCAAGGTGTGTTTGGACCTGATCGAGCGGTTGGAGAATGATCTTGCGGCGGGGGCGCGCAAGTTGGACGACATGACGGCGCTGGTCAGGAAATTATCGGAAGGGAAGGAAGGTGTGAGATAGTCACGTCCGAAAATGGCGAGAAATCCCACCGCCGCATCAGGCATAGTAGACCGTATGGAACAACTCGACCAGGATGTGTGCTATCGGGCGCTTCAAACGCGGGATCAACGGTTCGATGGGCGCCTCTTCGTGGGTGTGACTTCCACCGGCATCTATTGCCGTCCGATCTGTCCGGCACGTACGCCGAAACGGAAGAACTGCCGATTCTTCCCAAGCTCCGCCGCCGCGCAGGCCGCCGGCTTTCGCGCATGCCTGCGCTGCCGTCCCGAGATTTCGCCCGAATCGGCTTGCTGGCGCGGCACCTCGAATAGCGTCTCCCGAGCGTTGGCGCTGATCGCCGAAGGCTGTCTTGATCGGGAAGACGGGAGGGTCGAGGACTTGGCGACGCGCGTCGGGATGGGAGAGCGTCAACTGCGCCGGCTCTTTGATCAACATCTCGGCGCATCCCCGGTCGCGGTCGCACAAACTCGGCGCCTGCTGTTTGCCAAACAGTTGCTTCACGATACCGGGCTGCCGATGGCAGAGATCGCCATGGCTGCAGGATTCGGCAGTCTGCGGCGGTTCAACGCGGCTTTCTGCTCCCTCTATCGCCAGGCGCCAAGTGAGCTGCGCCGACGCGCCCTGGGCGCAGCACCGGCGTCTTCTACGGTGGCGCCGGTCACCTTGCACATCCCCTATCGACCTCCATATGACTGGGACGCCATGTTGGCCTATCTCAGCGCGCGCGCCATTGACGGGCTGGAACTCGTCGAAGACGGCATCTATCTTCGCAGCATCTCGCATGAGGAAAAGTATGGCAGCGTCGCGGTCGCTCATAGGCCGGATCGCCACGCCCTCATCGCGACCATTCGGTTCCCCAGCGTGCGCGCGCTTCAACCGATCGTCGCCAGTGTCCGCCATCAGTTCGATGTCGGAGCCGACGTCGATGCCATCACGTCCCATTTGGCAAAGGACCGAACGCTCGCGCCGTTGATCGCCGCGCGGCCGGGGCTTCGCGCGCCGGGATGCTGGGATCGGTTTGAGCTCGCGGTCCGTGCCGTACTCGGGCAACAGGTGACGGTCGAAGCGGCCCGCCAGTTAGGCAGCAAGCTGGTCCTTCGGTGCGGAGACTCGATTCCACGTGCCGCCGATTCGCGCCTGACCCGAACTTTTCCCTCAGCTCGCTGTTTAGCCATGGCCGATCTCAGCTCGATCGGCATGCCCAAGTCCAGGAGGGCGACTGTGAAAGCACTGGCGCTGGCAGTGGTCGCGAATCCGCGGCTGCTGACGCCCTCGGCCTCCATCGAGGACAGCATCGCTCAACTGCGCGCCATCCCGGGCATCGGAGAATGGACCGCTCAGTACATTGCTCTTCGGGCCCTACGGGAACCGGATGCATTCCCGGCCGCCGATATCGGCATCCAGCGAGGCGCGGCACAGCTCGCGGGCCTGTCCACGGCGCCTCAACTCATCCGGCATGCGGAGGCGTGGCGCCCCTGGCGCGCCTATGCCGCGCAGTATCTATGGACCGCCGACAGTAAGCCATTCCATATACCAAGAGAGGTTCGTCATGCTCACGAAACTTTGCCTGTATACCGAGATGCTCGCGACCCCGATCGGAAAACTGATCATAATCTGCGACGAAGAAGGCCGCCTGCGAGCAACAGACTGGACGACCTACAATGAACGCATGCAGCGACTGCTCGCGCGTCATTACGGGGTCGATGCCTTCACGTTGACGCCCGGGCCAAAGAAATCCGGTCCGGCGTCGGCAATTGCCGCCTACTTCGAAGGAGATCTTCACGCCATTGATTTCCTTCCGGTCGATACAGGCGGAACCGCTTTTCAGAGAAGCGTCTGGCGGGCCTTGCGCGGCATTCCTGCGGGACAAACCATCAGCTATGGTGAGTTGGCCCGTCGATTAGAGAAGCCAGCGGCCGTGCGGGCCGTTGGTCTGGCCAATGGAGCCAACCCGATCGGCGTCGTCGTGCCCTGCCATCGCGTGATAGGAACGGACGGCTCGCTCACCGGTTATGGCGGAGGATTGGAGCGCAAGCGTTGGCTGCTCGAGCATGAGAGGCGGTACGACGTGCCGGCTGCCAGCTTCTAACCTTTTCTAGCCTTGCGATGTTGGCTCGCCATGCGTGATCCGCGATGCGGCCCGGCTTCTGTGGCGGCCGCAGGTTGCTTATTGAAAACAAAATCGATCTGAACTACAGTTCCCACCTTCGCACGTCGACGAATGGCTCCTCCTCCGGTCCTCCCTCAGCAAGAAAGGACCGGAGAACGGCCAAACAGTTGGAGCGATCACGGTCTGAACATGGTGGGATGGTGGCGTCTTCTAGGAGCTTGGTCCTTGCTGGTCCTGTGCTTATGGGGCTGCTCATCCGCGCCGCCGGCCGCAGAGTCCCCTGCGGACGCTGTTCCTCAAATCGATACGTTCAAGATCCTCACCTATAACACTCTTCATGGATTGCTGGTCGAGCGGTTTTGGGTTCGCCCAGGCGAGCTGCTTGAACAGCAGCTCGCGCGGTTCAATCTGCGCGTGGAGCAATTGGCCGAGGCACAGCCGGATGTGGCGCTCCTACAGGAAGTCAATCCGCTCCCGCACATGGCCGAACGGTACGTCGAGGCGCTACAGGCTCGCGGCCTGCGCTATTCGCAGGTTCATCAGGTCGATGCATGCGGGTTGCGCCTGCCGGGTCTTGCGCTGCTGAGGAATCTCAACAATGGACTCGTGATCCTCGCGAAAGTGCCGCTTCGGATTCAACAGCTCGACGGACTCAAACTCAGTGGAACCGGGAGTTGTCATGACCAAGCGGGATGGCAGCTTGGGGAGTTGCGCTATGCGCTGATCGCGGAGATCATGTCGCCTGCCACTCAATCGAAGTATCTGGTCAGCACCGCGCATTTGCACTCGGGCATCGAACGCGACATGTATTTCCTGAATGCCTTGAAGGACGCGCACCAGCAGGGCCGCATCCATCAGTACGATCACTTGATGGCCGTCTTAAAGGGGGACCAGGAGTTGCGGCTGCGGGAATTGCACACCTGGATCAAGGCGCTCCACCGATACCAGGAGAACGGTCCCTATACCGGCCTGATTATCGGCGGCGACTTTAATTTCGAGCCAGGGTCTCCGGAATATCGAGAACTCGAACGATTCGGGCTGCAGGACACGGCGGAGCTGGCGTCCGAAATGCCGATGTTGAACACCTATGATCCGGCTCTCAATCCTCTGGCCGGCCATGAAGAAACGGGATTGCCGCCGGAGTTCGACGTCGCTATCGCGACGGAATCGGCTTCCGATCGACAGGAGATCATCGCGGACTACCGCCGTGCCATTGGCCAGGCGCGACGAATTGATTTTCTGTTCAGCATGTCCTTCATGTCCAAAGCCTGCCTCAAGCAAGCCTTGTTCGGGCAGACCGTATCGAGCGGTCACCTCGCCGGCTCGGATCACTACGGTGTCATCAATACCTATTCCTACCACATGCCCTGCTGAACCGGAAAGGAAGGAAGCGGTTATGAAAGTTCCATTCACCCTCGGCACGGTCGGCCATTTCGGACTTGCCGTCCGCGATCCGAAGCGCAGCGCGACATGGTTCATGCGGGTTCTCGGACTGGAAAAGCAATTCGAGTATGAAGGCGGCATTGCCGTCGGCAATGACGACGTCACGATCGTGTTCTCGAAGGGCACGCCGTCGCCGAAGACCATCGGGCATATGTCATTCCATTTGCCGAACATGGCCACGCTGCGCAAGGCGCTCAATCACTTAAAGAAGCACAAGGTCAAAATTGAAGATCCCGGGGACGAAATCGGGCCGGAAGCGCCCGGCTCATCGAACATGGGCCTCTGGTTCCATGATCCCGATGGCTACCGTTGGGAGTTGTCCGTCCTCGACGGCAAATAGCGATCAGGGCAAATGAGCGACAGCCATAGTGGCCGAGCGCGACCGCGGTTCATGGAAAGGCGTGTGATCCTCCGTGGTGCCGAGGCTCCGCCGTCTTCGGCATGTCCGATTTGCTTACTGTACCTAATTCGGTAAATCCTCCATCTCTTTCGGATACAGGTTGGCCCCGCGAGTCTTCATCTAAGCATTCCTGCCATTCCTATCGCGCGAGAAAATAAGCAGAGACCGCTTGAGCTTGTTTCCGGCACGTAGTTTGCTCGTTCCTTGACCTGAACGGTGGCGATCGTGAACCAGCTCAACCACTCGAGAAGCGTTCTTTCTTGCTGAGAAGGAGAGACGTCATGCCCAAATACATCCACAGAATAACGATATCGCTGCTCGTCATTTTATCGTTCTACTCAGTTGCAAAGATCACGCTGGCCGAGGGTTCCCCGCCGTCTCTCTTTTATTCCCTTCTCTCCATCAAACACGGCAAGGATGCTTGTCTGAAGCGCGCGCATGCGGCCGTGGCCTCAGAGGTTGCGGGAAAAATCATGAAGCGCACCGACGATGTGGCGTTGGTCAATGATGAGTACAACCTCTCCGTGCATTGCCGAAAGACCGGCGCCTCCACGAGTTTCGTCACGATTGTGGTCGCCCACCGCTCGAACTTCAATGAGGCCAAGGGACTTGCCTTGAATATCAGGAGAGGGATGGAGACCGGTCTATTTGAATAGAAAGGCACACCCTCTCATCGCTTGCTCGTCAGTCGGCTTCTGACCATATACGGCCCCCCTGTCCTCTGCGGCCTCAACATCCGGCTTGACCAAGTCGGGCTTCCTATGCTGTGCTCCTTATGGGCCGGCTCCGAACGAGTGCCGGTTCATTACAATCCATCAGGGAGTGCACCGATGACGCGGCTGATGTTGACGGTCTTGATGGTCGGTTGCCTGTCGAGCCAGGTGTCTGCGCAGTCACACCGGGACATGGAGTTCACGCCTGGCCCACGGATGATCCGTGCGATTGAACAGATTGCCGGCTCCTATGTGCATCTGGGGCTGGGGCTGAGCCAACAGCAGAAGGACACGATGGCCGGCCTGGTGCAGCGCATGAAGACCCAGATGTGGATGAAGGAGGCGGTGCTGGTCGGGATGTTCCAGGAGCTGGAGGAGAAGCGCCGTCACGGCCTGCTGCAGGATAACGAGTATCGGATTGCCAACACGCTGACCGGCGGAATCGAGACCGACGAGCTCAATCTCTTCATCGACACGCTTGCCAATCTGCGCGGGGTGCTCAGCGCCGATCAGCAGGCCAAAGTCCGCGAAACTTCGCATCCGACGATGGGATTTCGACTATCGCAAGGGTTCAACACGAAAATCGGATTGATGTCGTTGGATGGCATCGGCCGGATCTACAACGGCTACGGGAAGGAGCTGCGCCTGACTGAAGCGCAGGCTGAATCTATACACAAGCTCCTGGAGGACGCCCGGCGCGAAGTGCTTCGAGTGGGAACGGAAATCGACCTGAGCCGGGTCGAGGCCGATGAGCTGGTGCTGCGGCCCGACGCGGATCCCGAAATGATCCGCGCCAAAATGCAAAGGACGGGGGAGACCGAAGGGGTGCTGTTCAACAAGTTGTTTGAAACATCGGACAAGATTGAAGCGCAGTTGACGGAGGAGCAGCGGAAGAAGCTGGCCGAGCTCAAACAGAACCGCCAGCGCCAGGCGGCGGAGAGAGAGCGTGACGGCTATGGGGCAGCCGGCCATGAAAGCCGTCCAAGCCCTCGCGGCTTTGATTATTTTCTCGATCAAGCGGGGCGGCTTGGGCTCACGGAGGCCCAGATCGCGGGTTTGGTCGCCGCGAAGAACGAGACGAGAAAAGCGGTCTTGATCGAAGAGGCGAAGCTCAAGGGAGCTGAATTGCAACTTCTGAATCTTCTTCGGCCCCAGAATGCCGAGACGGTCTCAGAAGAGAAGGTGGCGACGGCTGTTCAAGGCCTGGAGCAGGTTCGGACCAAGATCACCCAGACGAAGGCCCTCGGCTATCTGAAAGCCCGGCAGTTCCTCACTCCTGAGCAGCAGCAACGGGTGCATCCCCCGCAGACATTCGAGGACGGCCGGTAGCAGGATGTTGAAAAAGCCAGCCAGCTTTGTTCTCAGAAGACACTGGGCGCTCACCGACTCGTGCCCGTGCGCAAACATGAGACGACTTATTCGTCGTCTCGCGCACCTCAAAGGCTCGACGTACAGAACTCGGTAAAAGAGCCTGTCTTGGCAGGCTCGGGGCGGGCGGGTAAGGAATACCGCCTCCTCATTAGCTGCGGCCGCGCGCGGGAAGAGGCGCGTGCAAACGCGCCGGGGTTGGGTGGGTGTGACTGGACAGTCTTTTTGAACATCCTGTGTGTTGGTTCTCGCAGTATGTAGCGTT
>DASSBQ010000238.1:0-16435 GCA_035698625.1 Nitrospiraceae bacterium | reverse complement strand
CCAGATGTAGCGATATGCATGCATTTCAATTTTCGGCAGAGGCCGAATAGTTGCTGAACACCATCCTCAGTTTCCAATAGTCAACTTCCACACGATTGTCTCCTATTCATCGTTTCAACCTCGTTCTCGGATCGAATTGAGGGCCAAGCAGCGCATTTCGGTGTGGGCAGCTTCCTGAGAAGCATGGAGTTTACTCGTAGATGAGACCAGGATATTACTTTCGGTCTCGCGAAAATCGATAAGGGCACAGCTGGCTCGGCAGTATGTCGGAGGTTGTGAGTCATTCGCGCCCTGGTCCGTATCTGCGTACCGGCATTGTTGTAACAATAATCATGCGCCACTATCTCCGCTGCCCGTCGTCGTCTGACTTAGAGAACTCGAGATAGGCCTATATACCGAGGATTGATCGAGCCGCGAAGGGCATTTTGGCCCTAGCAGGCTGTTGAAAAACGTGCTTCTCGCCGTGTCCCGCTCCGCCGTCCCGGTAGCCGGCGCGATCTGCAGGTCCACACAGAGGCCCTGCTGATTCTCCATCAAGACATGACCAGAGAAGCACAGCTTGGCTTCCTTGCCCATGCCCTTGCGGGCCAACAAGGCATTCGGGTCGGTGGTGCTCTGATGGGTGGCATTGGTGCACCGGTCTCCGTGGTAGTCGACGGTCGGGTTGCCGGGATCATCCGATGGGGCCGTGGACGCAGGCGCGTCCTTCGGCTTGACGCTCTTGAGCGAGGCCCACGTCTCGATCAGGGTCCCATCCACGGTGAAGTGCTCATCGGAGAGCAGCCCTTCTCTGCGGGCATACTGGACCACGGCATCAAAGAACTTCTGGGCGGCCTCGTGGATGAGCAACCGCGCACTGTTCTGGCTGAAGGTGCTGTGATCGAAGACGGGCTCATCAAGGCTCATGTCCAGAAACCAGCGGAACAGGATGTGGTAGTCCACCATCTCGCAGAAGATCCGATGGCCCCGAACGGAGAACAGCGCGATCAATAATTCGCCTTTCAGCAAGCGTTCCGGCGGAATCGAGGGGGCGGCCGGTCTGGCTGTACATCGCCTCACAAGTCGGCGAGAGCTTCTGCACCACCTCGTCAGCCATGGCTTTGAGGGGACGCAACGGATGGGTCGCTGGCACGCGGGCTTCGGGCGAGAGGTAGCTACACAGCATCGCTTGGCCGCTGATCATTCCGCGCATCGTGCCTCCTGGGACAGGAGTAAACTGATGCGCCGTTATACTACGTAGGGCGAGAAAGACAAGGCCTTTTTCAACAGCCTGCTAGTGTTCCAATCCTGGTGGTTCCGAGGAACCATTTCCTTATGTTTTAGACTGCACCATACTATCCGACCGCAGATGGAGCGTACGGCGCAGTAGGTTAAGTGCTCGCACAGGCCATCCGGATCGTGTGCTGACATACATACACGCACACGCCTTCCATCGTCGATCAGCGAACCGTAGAAATGAGGGCATCAGGGCAGCGCTTCATGCGCGTTATTGCCCATATGGAAACGCCCAATGTCATAAGTAATGACACAGCGGGGTAAAATGCTTATCGCAGCACTAAAGTAGTTATACGTTGATGAACTGATAATCGCGGATGGCGTCGGGATTCTGATGAATGGCCCAGTGTTTGCTTCTCGACCCTCCACTCAATCTATCGAAAGAGGATGTATGGAAGACGTTTTGAGGAAAGTGATCTTCCCGGTATCCATGGGTAACGACTTCCCGGCATTTGTGCGACGGGACCCTCTATGATCCCCTCTTCAGCGTCACTGTTTCCAGCCTGAAGAAGAATAGCGCGGCGGCCTTATCCTTACTATGTTTCCCGCAAGTGTCCTACACCAGTTACCCTTGGCAGAGGGGGCAAACCAATGAATGCTGCTACTTCGCCGGAAACCCCGCACTCCCAGCTCATCACGATAACGCGCCACCATGAAGAGATGCAAAGCTCCTGCAAGCTGCATCCTCCTGCAAGTCTGCCGGCCACGAAGCGCTATAGATACCGAATGATGGCATTGGCTTTCGTCCATGCCTATATCGCGTTCCATCTGATTTCCTGGCATATCTTCGGGATCGAAATCTGGGGGAAAACCGCGATGATGGGAGTGCCCTCATTGGCGAAAGGGACCATCAATGCGGCCGCAATAATGGTTCTCTTGATCTTAGGATCCATCTTGATTTGGGGGCGCGGGTTCTGTGGCTGGGTCTGCCATATGCGCGGCGCAATCGAGTTCGCCGATTGGATCTTGAGCAAGCTCAAGGTACGGCAATATCTCCAGTTGCGTGAAAAAAATGTTCTGGTGAACACGCCGCATCGATGGCTCTTGCGTGTAGGAGCGCTGTTTGTGTTGCTCTTGCCGGTCATTATCCTCGTTCACAATGTAGGGTTTGCCCCCAAAGTGAATGTCATGGCTCCGGTTCCGATGGCCGATTTGCCGGGATATGAAGGCAAGGCATTTGCCAAGACGGCGTTCTTCAATTTTGATATCAACCCCACCTGGCACGATTGGCTCCTGGCATTCGGCCTTGCGATCTTTATTCAGTTCACCATGAGCGTTCTCCTCAACCTGCGCTATGGACAAGGCGCTTTTTGCCGGATCCTCTGCCCATATGCCCCGATGATGGTCCCGCTCATGAACCGTTCTCCCATACAGAAAAAGATCACCCGTGTGGCGCAGTGTACCGGTTGTCGGGACTGCAGCAATGCCTGCCCTCAAGGAATCGATGTCAGCCGCGAAATTTTCCATTTTAATGGGAAGGTCGTGAATACCGAGTGCATCAAATGTTACGCCTGCATCGATGCCTGCGATGACAACGTTCTGAAGGATACTGCGGCACCCGCCGTACCTCAAACGGATAGGCTAAAGCCGTATGAAAAACGTCCATGGCAGCAGGAGGTCGTCCGTAAAGATGGCTTACTGACGAACGCCAGGCACATGCAGGTGTTCGAACCGCTCGGGCCCGTGGCGGATTTTATGTCGATCATCGTGGCCTTGATATGCGGCGGTATTACGTCTCGGTTCGGAGGATTCTGGTTCTATCCCGGTGCCATTATTGCTTTCATGGTATTTCGGCAGGGTTGTTTATATGCGAAGCGATGGTCATCCGTCCAAAAGGGGAAGTCGTCCACAGCAATTATGCAGTCCTAGTCCGGAGGCCGGGAGTGTCGTTGTTTGTTCATCCATGGAACCAAGAGGAGGACCAATGATTACTGCACCGACACGTGTAAAAGAGTATTACAGCCTGGGCGCAGAATTGGTGATGTATTTGAAAGAAACAAGATCCTACTGGCTCGCCCCGGTCATCTTTGTCTTATTGGCATTAAGCGCACTCACTTTCTTTCTCGAAGGTAGCGTGCTCGCTCCTGCAATCTATTCCATCTTTTAAAGGGATTGGACGTTTTTCGCACGATAACACGGATGCATGGATCCCAAGGAAAGCATCGAGGCGGAATGCCATGGCATACTGAAATGCATTCCAAGGGAACCCGAAGCCCTATCCAAGGGGAATTGCCATGTTGAAGACTTTGACCGAGTGTCATGTCAGCAGGGCGGTGGGACTGGGGCTATTTTTTTTCAGTAGCCTCGTATACAGATCTCAGAACAGAGAGGTGTTTGATCTATGGTCATGGCCCTACGTGCTGATCGTCATGACAGCCGGTCTGATTTTTGTCATGTCCCTCGGACATTCATGGTGGTGCTATAGACAGTTGGGCCTACTGCGAACTCGTGTGTCCCTCGCCGCTGTACACATCGACTTGGCGATTCTCTTATGGGGCGTCGGTTATTTCCTTAACGGATTTGAAGCACCACGTAATTGGGGCCAAATCGCTGATTTGAACCTCTTCGGATCCTCAAATCCTGCCGCTGCCGTATTGCTATGGAGTGCCTTATTGACAGCCGTATTGAGCATGGCTGAAAGAGTTGTGCCACGGGGGCGAGCCTCTAGATTGGGCGCAATCATGTTAGCCGTGTGGATTACGGCGGTCGTCTTATTGTTGGGAGAAGGGGGGCTTCGCTTCTGGTCTATTGTGGCGCCGGAACCTCAAGGTTATCCCACCTATACTACCGCGATGTGGGCTCGCAAATTCACCTCATTCAATCATGCAGGATTTCGGGATCAGGAGCATGCGCGCATAAAGTCGGGTGAGACGCAGCGCTTGCTCATCATCGGCGACTCGCTGGCATTCGGTTGGGGGCTGAATCAGACAGAAGATCGGTTTGGTGAACAACTTGCCGAACGCTTGAATATACGCACAACCGCGCAATGGGAAGTGCTGAATGCCAGCCTGGGGGACACGGATACTCTGACTCATATTCGGTTTCTGAAGGCGATGCAGGCGTATCAACCTAACGTGATTCTTTTGCTGTACGCATTTAATGACATTGATTATTTGGTTCCTGTGACCCCTCGCGAAGGACCGAGTGAGCACATGAATGGACTTCTTGACCGACTAAGCCCGGTTCGCCTTCTATTTACGAATTTATTTCTATTCCAGGAGCTCTATGTGCGTCTTCGGGCATTGACGTATCAACTATCGCCGGCTGAGGGGGACCCGTATAATGATGATGCCATCTTGAATAAGCACTTTCAGGACTTGACCCGGTTTGTGTTACTAGCGTCGAGGTCTGGCGCCACGGTTGCCATTGTTCCTTTTGATATCAAGGTGACGGCCAGTCCGGTTCTCAGCAAACGCTACGAACATTTTGTTCAAATGGCCATTGCTCATGGCTTGCCTATTTGGTCGGCCGGTTCAGAGCTATTTGCCAAACATCCGTATAAAGCTCTGATTGTCAATAAGTTGGATTCACATCCCAATGCCCTGGCGCACCGGGTTCTTGCAGATGGTATTGTCGCTCGGCTACAAACATCTTTCCACGGCGAGGTTCAAGTCACTCGACAAATGTCGCAATGAATGATCCTTCATCTCGGTATACCTGTCGTCTATAGCCGCGGTGCTGTTTTATGTCAGGTGCAGGCCGACGGCGAATGTCGCCGAATACCCGTCGGCAGTTGGAGCAGGAGCCAGCATGAGTTGATCCCCGCCACGCCAGAAAATTCGGTCATGCTGATTGCGCGCGGTGCGCGGCCCTTTTGCGGCATACGGCGGGTCAGCATAGACTCGATCCGTGAGGCCATCGTCGAAGTACATCTGTGAAGTGAATTCGAATCCTTTCCGGGTCGCCGGTGCGGTGCGTATCTTGAAGTGAATATGCACCGTTCGGCCATCATACCAGCCGGGATAGATAGTGACGAACCGTGCCTCTCCGCGCGCGTCGGTGATCTGGTACCCACGCAAAAAATTTTGACCGGTAGTGTTGAATGACGGGTCTCGCACGTCCGAGTAAATGCCCCGCGCATCGCAGTGCCAGATGTCCACCTGAGCTCCCGGGAGAGGCTGACATCCTTCCCCATCGAAGCGCGACACCCGAAGTGTTAGCGCCAATCGCGTGCCTGGTCGGACGACCCCATCAGCGGGATCGGCGCGTATATCGGATCGGTGCAACCGGTTGTCGATGAAATAGGGACCTTCGGTTTGCCCGGGGCGCATTACACAGGAGAGAGTTTGCATATCCGCAATTGCTCGAAGAGGGGTGAGGCTGCCTGCGAGCCATAATGCGCCGCCGGCTCCGAGCAACGAGACGGCCTCCCGGCGGGAGAGGAGTCGGCCAACAGGTGCTTCTTCAAGGGTCATGGACGGTTCCTTCGTCTTTTTGAACATACGTTATTCTCCCTGTGACTGGGATTCCATACTTTTCTGACGATCTTCTCTCTCAACTTTGCACTCATTATCTTCGCACCTCTTCACCCGTTCTTCCGGCCGGCACACGTGCAGGAGTTCGACAGCGACCGTTCGAGACGTGGGGCGAAACATGGCCCCGATCAGACTCACGACCATATCAAAAAAGGAGGCGTTGTCATAAGGCAACGCTTCCGCATCGCCTTCATCAAACCAAGCAACGACTCCTTCGGCATGCGCGCGGACCCGCGCTTGCTCAATCAGATTTGGCGCGATGTCAATGCCCGTAACTCGCGTACCAGTCGGGCAGCGAGAGCGCGATTCGCCCTGACCCGCAGGCGACATCCAGCATTTGTGTTCCGGGAGGAATCGCAAGCCGAGCAAGAAACTGCAGAGCGGGCGGTTCCAAGTATGTGGCGAAATGGCCGTAGGTACCCGGCATCCAGGTAGCCCCAGCCGGGCCTTAAGCGCGTCCATATCGGGAGACGTCGAGATCATAGGATGCCAACTCCTTTCAGATGAACATGGAAAAAATGGAGCTATCAGAGCAGTCCCGTCAGAGCCGCAGAGGCTACGATCCGACGACGGATCTGTCAACAGGACTGAATGTAATTGTGTGCCAGGCACGGCGGAGAGGACCGCCAGGGATGGTCTCGTCTCATACTTGGTGAGCAACTCTTGGCGTCGCAAATGATCCCTAACATTGTTTACGATGTTTCCATGCCGGCGGCATAGGAGCAACGGAATTGCACTCGGTGTATCACTCCAGATAACAACGTATCTTTAGCGATACATTTCTTTGACGTGGGCCCAATCGATTGCCGTTTTAGTGGTGACATCAGAAAGCGTGCTCTTCGGGATCCCGGCACCGTCAATCATCGGTGTAATGACATGAGTAACGCTCGTCGCTTGGCACAATGCCTGCACCTGTCGGCGCTATGGCAAGTCGGAGCGGGAGGGAGGCTTTCGATCGCAACCCCCTTTGGCTTCATGGAATGAGTAGGGTGCGATGGAGAACTTCACATCTGGACTACGTGGAAATGGCCATGGAACGTTCACATAGGATTCGCCTAATATGTGTATCGCTTCAATCGCCGAAGGTGTAGAAGCCCGCTTCGTCATGACAGGGAGCTCGCACTTTCCAACCAACATCTCTTTCCATAGTTCGCCGGGAGTAACGAATGGGACATGGGTTTGACTTGGGTTACGCGCAGGAGCCGTTCAAGAGCCTCTGTGAACACTATCCTGAAGCAAGCGTCTATTCACCGGACAACTTTCGGATCGAATGGGGCCCCATCTTTCATCGCGGAAGGTTGGATGGGTCGGCAAGAGTCCTCGTGATCGGCCAAGATCCGGCACAGAATGAGGCAATCGTCCGCCGTATTCTCGTCGGTGAGGCTGGACAGCGGGTTCAAGGATTTCTGGCCAAGCTCGGCATTGACCGCAGCTATGTCATGATCAATGCCTTTCTGTACAGTGTGTATGGAAGCGTCAGTTCCAAGAATAGGAAATCTCCTGGAATCATCGATTACCGAAATAGATGGCTGACCGCACTCCTTGATGGTCAACAGATTGAAGTGGTCGTAGCCCTCGGGACATTGGCGGATGCAGCCTGGCGAAGCTGGCTGACTACGTCCGACGGGCAGAGTTCGAGAGTGACATATGCTTCGATCACGCATCCGACTCAGCCGGAAAGCAGCTCTAAAGGAGATAAGCATAACTTGCGTGCTGCCACGAAGACCATGTTGAGAAAATGGAACGATGCACTCACGGTTCTGCATCCAGCCTTGACTCATCCGGACTCGCCACGGCCGCTCATACTTTATGGAGAAACGTGGCAACCCGGAGACAAGGTTCACATCCCTGACGTTGATTTTCCACCTGGCCTTCCTTCTTGGATGCGCGAACAGGACAACTGGGCCCGCCGTGTGGGGACTAGCGTCATTGCGAAACGTCGCAACATTACGCTGACGGTGCCCAAGGGGATGGTGCCGGAACAATGAACACTCCGGCTGTTCGAAGGATCAGCAGAGATACGATTGATGCGAACCAGGGCGGGAAGATTGCCCTCAGTGGGCGTTTGGTCCTGATGGACGAGGCGTCCACAGTCATTCCGCAGGGTGTCCTGTATATGGACAAAGGCAACATCGTGGCCGTCACCGAAGCCGGAGCCCCATGCCCTGTCGGGTTCGAATCCGTCTCCATTATTAATAGCCGAGGCACGATCTTTCCCGGCCTGATCGAGCTCCATAACCATCTTGCGTACAACGCTCTGCGCCTCTGGGATGTCCCAAAACCGTACACAAATCGAGACCAGTGGGCAAGAATTCCAGACTATCGCAAGCTAATCAGCGGCCCGATGCAGATCATCGGCAAGACTCCCGAACTGGTCCCTTCCTTGATTCGTTACGTCGAGTGCAAAAGCCTGCTCGGTGGCGTGACGACGAGCCAAGGAATTCAGTTGTTCAGCAATGCCGGCATCCGGCGCTTCTATCGAGGGTTGGTGCGCAATGTGGAGCAAACTGACGAGAAAGGATTACCGGAAGCTGTGACGCGGGTCGCCGACATAGACGCCCGCGACGCCGGCCGGTTCCTGGGCCGCCTCAAAAAGGCCAGTTGCTTTCTCCTACATCTGAGCGAGGGCGTGGACGAAACGGCTCGCAAGCATTTCCTCGCCCTCCAGATTTCTGACCAGGACTGGGCCATCGGCCCGCAATTGGCCGGGATTCATTGTGCAGGGCTGGCCGAAGAGGACTTCAAGATTTACGGGGAGAAACAAGGAGCCATGATTTGGTCCCCGCTGAGTAATTTGCTCTTGTACGGGAAGACAGCTCGGATCAAATCGGCCAAAAAGGCCGGTGTCCGGATTGGCATCGGTTCGGACTGGTCGCCGTCGGGCAGTAAGAACCTTTTTGGGGAACTCAAGGTAGCCAGGTTGGTCAGCCAAGCAGAGGGGGACGTCTTTAGTGATCGCGACATTGTCTCGATGGCCACTAGGCAGGCAGCGGCGATTCTTCAGTGGGACGCGGCCCTCGGATCACTTGAGGCTGGGAAACGAGCGGATCTGCTCGTCATCTCCGGCGCCACGGGCGACCCTTATGAATCCGTTGTGACGGCCAAAGAAACATCCATCCGACTGGTGATGATCAATGGGGTTGCCCGATATGGATTTCCGAGTCTCATGCGACGTCTGGGAGCCGCGGGAGAGAACATTCAAGTGGGAGGTTCCGCGCGGATGGTCTTCCTCGAACACGAGAGCGCGGATCCGACGGTGGGGGCGCTCTCGTTGAAAGCGGCGATGAAGACATTGAAGGAGGCATTACGTCAGTTGCCTGAATTGGCTCGCGAGCGGGAACAACCCGACGCGGCTCCTCGCGGGGTACTCCGCCGGCTGGTGCAGGGCATGCCGAGTCAGCAAGAGTGGACCTTGGCGCTTGACGAACTGGAAGATACCGGTCTGGATTTGAGGCCGCGATTGCCGCTGCGTGGGGAACAGGCGCTCACCGGGCCGACACGTGCGCCGACTCTGATGGCCTCCCCACTCTCAGAGATTGTCGAGCCGCTTGACCTGGACCCTCTGACGGTCGCCGACGATGCGACCTTTCTCTCACGAATCGACCGCCAATTAAATCTTCCGGATTTCGTGAAGACGGGGCTCAAGGCGATGTACTGACTGCCTTCTCTTCACGACGATGCTGGATACTGACAGCCTTCCTCAAGAGCGCCAGCCGAAGGGGGTTCCCTGTATTGTAAGAAGTTGCGTCTTCTTCCAACTGCCTCCCTTGAAAACCACAAGGCCGTCAATTGTTCCACCATCTTCGCACTACGACGTCATCATCATTTGACTTCGAAACGCCGCCCTTCGCCAAGTACAAGCCAACGGAGCGGCATGGAATTCGGCGGGCCCGAGCAATTCAAGGTGACCTTCGAACGGATTGGTTCATGGGAGGCATCGCCTGCCATTTTGAAGCCTGACGCGGTCTGTCCTGCCATCAACCAGCGGGGCAAGAAGGGGAACCTCCTTGCCCCGCGAGAATCCTCCTATTGTTTCCCCTTGGACTTTTCCATCATCTTATCGCCGGCGCCTGTATCATGTTCCATCGGAGAGCCGCCGCCCTTCACGCCTTGCTGACCCTGTGAGCCGGCTTGCGTCGGCTCTCGCTGCATCTTTTGGCTGCTTTCCTCCGCGCCTTTCATTCCTTTCTGTGATTCCATCCCTTGTCCTTGCGACGGCTCGCCGAGGATCTCCGCCATGCGAGCTTCGTACATCTGCTCCTGCAAGATCTGCGATCCCGACGACCCGCCATAATTTCGTTCCCCACCTCCGGCGCTTGACCCGGTTTGTGCCCCCACGGTTCCGCTCACGAGAGCCAAGCCTATCCAGCCGATTACGATGAATCCAGAGCGTCGCATACGATTCATGACATCCCTCCTTGTGTTGGCAAACCTTATTGAGTGTATCCTCCATCAGGCCACAGGAAAGAAGCTTAAGCAATGGCGGGATCGAGACAAATGATACATCGGAGAGTCGAGCCGGCGTCAGGCCTCGGACGACGGCTTGTCCATCGAATTATTGTACGGCAGCGTGAAAAAAAATCGGCTTCCTTTTCCGGGCGCGCTCTCAACGGCAAGTGTCCCCCCATGCAGTTCGATAAGGCCTTTCGCGATAGCCAAGCCTAGACCGGCACCGGCGCTTCCCCCCGGGGGGGATTGCACGCGATAGAACTTGTCGAAAATCTTCGGCATATGTTCTTCGGAAATGCCGCATCCGGTGTCGGATACGCCGATCGTGACGTACTGATGGTCCAGGAGTTGCGCATCGATGTGGACCCGCCCGCCTGACGGTGTATATTTGATCGCATTTTCCAGGAGATTGGCGGCCACTTCATACAATTTGTCGCGATCCGCCTGAATGGTCGGGATGGCATCTCCCAATGTCATATCGATCGTAATCGACTTTTGCTGCGCAAGCGGCTGAAATTCCTCAAGTAGATGGGCCAACAGGTCCTGGAGTGACAGAATCGTCGGCGCCAGCTCCATCTTTCCCGCTTCAATCCGAGACAGGTTCAGCAATTCATTCAACATCCGGGTCAGCCGGTCTGCATTGAATTTAATGCGGGAAAGGTAGTGCCGCTGCTTCTCGGTGATCGGCCCAGCCAGTTCGTCCAACAGGTTCTCGACCAAGCCCTTCATCGAGGCGAGCGGCGTCCGCAGTTCATGCGACACGATGGTCACAAATGCGGTTTTCAGCCGATCCAATTCTTGAAGTTGCTCCACCGCTCCCTGGAGCGCGCTCGTCCGATCCTGAATTCGCCGCTCCAGAGTATGGTTGAGTTGATCGAGCGCCTCCTCCGCCCGCCGCCGTTCCGAGACGCCAATGGATAATGCCAGCGCGGTGACGGCCACCACCGCCGTGAAGGCCTGCAACAGGAGCAAGGTTTCATTGAGGCTGCCCCGGACAAATGGGCCGGTTCCCCGCAAGGTTCCCCAGATGGCGATCGCGACGCACAGCAGGATGGCCGTGGCCGTCTCACGCGGCCAGAGCCGAACCGCGACCAAGATCAGTATCGAGAAGGTAAGAAAGCCGAGCGGATAATTCTGGCCGGTCATGGCCTGACCGCTTTGAAACACGATCAAGGCGACCAAGCAAAGCAGCGCAAGAAGGGCGCCGACCTCGACAAGCTGACCGCGGGTCCTTGTGATGACGGGGTTGGAAACCCACAGCACGATGACCGGCGTGACGATGAGCGCCCCGACGGCATCGCCCAGCCACCAAGTAAGCCAAATGGCGCCGTAAGTTTTCCAATCCGCATACTGGGCCAAGGAGAGGCTGGTGACGCCAAGCGTCGCGCTCACCGCTGTGCTGAGCACTGCCGCCAGTAACACGAATTTCAACGTATCACGTTGCCGTGTGAAGACGTCCCGGCCGCTCGCAAAGCGGTTGATCAGCGACGCGGCGACGACCGCTTCCAGCGTATTACCCATGGCGATGCCGAGTGAGGTCGCTACCGATCCGGCCGTCGTGAGATTGACGGCAAGCGCCCCTAGGAATACCGCGGGCCAGACCCAATAGCCCAAAAGAAGGACCGCCGCCAGACTGATGCCCGTTGGAGGCCAAACGGGCGTGGCGCTTGGGTGAAACACGGCCAAAGTCAGGCCGAACTTCCCGGCAAGGAAATACACGGCGGTCAGGGTGCCAAGTATGACGAAGCGATGGCGTACGGTAAGCGGGGGGCGCTGCTCAGCGTCGGCTGATAGCATGTCGGCGATCGAACGAGTTGATCGAAGAACGCAGCCGTATCATCTAGCAATCGTAGAACAGGGGCTAGAATTAAACAACTAGGTAAGCGCCTTGGGATGGCGAGAGGAAGCGGCAATTTCTGAAGACCTGGTCGTTTTAGGGAATCGATGGGACCATGAGCCGGCGCATGTTTTCACCGGTAAGCGGCGACCACCGGCTCGTTGAGGCAAGCATGAATGGTAAGTTCGTTCGGGCAGGTGCCCGTTACTGCGGTATTTGTTGCTTGATCGAAACGGCGTGACCGTCCCGCGTCACAGTCGCCTCGATCTTATCGCCGATCTTGATCACGCCATCTTTTTTCGTTTCGGGACTCACATGCACCCGTATCTCATGGCCGGACATGTCCTTGATGATATATTCATCTCCCTCCTTCAGCAGCACGTCTCCCTTGACCACCTGCTCGGCTGCACCTTGAGGAGCATTTTCGGCCATCCCCACTTCTCCCATTCCCATGATCAACAGTAGCTGGACGGTAACGATCAGACTGAGCTTCATGATGCGAGGTCCTCCCTTGGGTTGTGGCCGCAGGTCACAACGCCTCATCAAAATGCTGCGGCCGGTTCGTAACTTTACCAGAAAGAGACGGTATTTTCAGCGGTGATGATTGCGATTCAAACAGCGGCTCTTTTCTCTGCCTGTGCCTTGATTCATTTGCCGCATGACGAATACGAATCATCGATCGCAGATTGATAGGGAGGCTCGGCCAAGGCGAAAAGCAAGGGTCTTCTCACCTTTGCCTTCGCAGTACATGGGATGACGAAAGGCTCGCCGCGCCGTTATTGTCATGTCCTGCCATTCCTCCATTTTTTCCATTGCCTGTCATGGGTCTTTTCCCTAGAATATCGTCTTCTTGCCTCTCGGAGGGTCTATGGCACGCAAGCTTGAGACCGCTCATATCTCCTTCGGCCTGGTCACCATCCCGGTCGGAATCTACTCCGCCGTTGATGAACAGGATATTCACTTCAATCAGTTGCACGGCGCGTGCGGCAGCCGCATCAAGCAGCAGAGGTTTTGTCCCGTCTGCAAGCGAGACGTGAACTATGACGAGTTGGTGAAGGGATATGAAGTGGGCAAAGATCAATATGTCCGCATCAGCCAAGAGGAACTGGATGAGTTGCAGGCCGCCGAATCCGAAGCCATGCAAATTCTGGAGTTTGTTCCGCTCAGCGCGGTTGATCCGATCTATTTTGAAAGCACGTACTATCTGGGATCGGAACGACAGGGGGAAAAGGCGTATCAACTCTTGGCTCAGGCGATGGACGAGATGCAGCGTGTCGCGCTCGCCAAGTATGTATGGCGCGGAAAAGACAGCCTGTATTTGATTCGCTCGTCTCAAGGCCGGCTTTTGCTGCATCGGATGCACTATCATGACGAAATCAGGGAATTTGATGTTCTGCCGAAGGACGGACAGAAGGCCGGATCCGCCGAACTCAAACTTGCCACGCAACTCATTGAATCGATCTCGAACAGTATGTTCGACCCGCAAGGTTATCATGATGAATATCGGGATCGGGTGATCGAGCTGATTGAAGAAAAGGCCAAGGGGAAAACCATCAAGCTGCAACCGAAAGCCGCTCCTGCCGCCACCGACGTGGTGGATCTCATGCAGCGACTCAAGGAAAGCGTTGCTCAATCCGTGCAGAGAAAAGCCGGGAAACCGCGGGCGTTGCCGGCGCAGGGAAGCCGAGAGGCTGCCAAGAAGGCGAATGCCGGGAGACGATGATCGGCGACTATTCGGCAGCCGAGCTACGCCGGATTCTTCGCATCGACGATAAGGAACTGCGATCCTGCTTAAGGGCGGCCTTGCTGCCGGGGTCCACCAGGACGCGTCCTCGGGTGTATTCCTTCCAAAATCTGGTCGCCTTACGCACCGCGAAGGGCTTGCGCGAGGCGGGCATCTCCGCCAATCGCATCCGCAAGGTCCTCGAATCTCTCAAGCGTCAGCTCGGGGAAGGACGGGCGATCTCCAGCATCAAGGTCTACGCCTCGGGGCAACGGGTGGTCGTGTGGGACGGGGACCTTCGCTGGCAACCCGACTCCGGACAGTTCTTGCTGAACTTCGACACGGCCGAAATACTTCCGACCAAGCGCCTCGTGTCACGTTCGCGCTCCCGCCCTGCCGGACAGGAACAAGCCGACGCCTGGTACGAGCGTGCGGTCGAGCTGCAACATGATTCGCGAGAGGAGGCGGAACGGGCATATCTGCAAGCCATCCGATTGCGGCCGTCGTTCGTCGAAGCTCATATCAACCTCGGCTTGCTCTATCATCAAGGCGCCGAGTTCGACCGAGCCGAAGCCTGCTATCGCCGCGCGCTTGAGTATCGGCCGGATCTCGCGCTTGCGCATTTCAACCTGGGCGTCATTCTGGAAGATCAACATGATGAGGCCGGTGCGCTGACGGCATACAGGCAAGCTGTCGCGCAGGATCCCCGATTCAAGGAAGCCCACTGCCATTTGGCCGAGCTGTATGAAAAATTGGGAAAGCGGCGGGACGCGCTTCGCCACTATGCCGCTGCCAAGCGCCTGAAATGAGTGAGGCTAGACCGGCATGAAGGCGAGCCAGATGAACCGATCCCGCCGTCCGCATGCGCGGGATAGCGAGAATCGGTCTTCGGATCAGAGAACCATGGTCAAGTACAGGGTTCAGGCCGGCGACACGCTCGGCAAAATCGCACGAAAGTTTTATGGTGATGCGAGCCGGTTCTCTTGCATTGCCGCGGCCAACAGTAGTGCCAATCCTGACAAGCTGAGAGTAGGACAGGAGTTGTTGATCCCGGACCCCTCCGCATCGCCTGACGCGGTGACGACAGCGCCCAGCCTGGCGGTGTCCATTGCGACCGCGGCGAATCCGACCGCCGGGTTGAATGAGCAGCGCCTCAGTCTACTGCACCCCGTACTGTCGATCCGCGCCCGCTGCATGATTGCACTGTGCGCGCAGGCCGGGATTCCGGTCTTGGTCACTCAAGCGTTCAGAACCTGGGAAGAACAGGATGCGCTCTACGCGAAGGGCCGCACAGTTCAGCCGCGGGGAAAGAAATACATTGTGACCAATGCGAAGGGCGGCCAGAGTTATCACAATTTCGGCTTGGCGTTCGACATTGTCGTGCTGGATGCGATTGGGAAAGCCGACTGGGACACCACGCATCGCACTTGGACGCGCGCGGGGGAGATCGGCAAGTCGGTCGGTCTCGAATGGGGTGGAGATTGGAGGACCTTCAAGGACATGCCGCATTTCCAATATACCGGCGGCATGACGACCGTCGACTGCTGCGCGCTCTATCCCGCCGGCTTCCAGGCCGTATGGGAAAGAATCACCTGACCGCACTTTACCTCAATTATCCGAGAAAATACCCTCTCGTATCGGAACCAATACGGATGGAGCGGCGAGATCACGGTCAAATGGCCCACCAATCTCAACCACAAGCGCTCGTATCGAGTCGGGACACTGCGGCCCTGGATGGAAAGCCACGACAACTTTAACACTCCCGATCAGGAAGAATTGTTGGACGGAGACAGTTATTTCTTAACGGGGCGGTCCGTACTTCTCTTGGTGGAAAAGTAGCGACGACCTCCGTATCGCTTCCGATACTCGGGTATCTCATCCGATACAGGAAATTAATGCGGTGCGCCGGTTCAGTCAATTTAACTCCTTGTGATTCTTCATCACCGGGCGGGATCCTGCAAGGCACGGCGATTGCGATGCTGTCTTCACGGGCCATGCCTGTAGGGACATTCGCTCCAAAACAATTGCAGGACAAGAAACCATGAATATATGGATCAAGCAGACCGGCATCGGCATGAAGGGGGAATCAAGGAATGAAACAGGAGACACTCATGTGGGAGGTTCTGGTTCTCTTCAAGGAACCGCCGAGCCAACGAGCGATGACAAACCTCACAGCGCGGTACCGTGTCACGGCGCTCATGCCGCCGCGGCTGATCGTTCTCGATATGCCGGAGAATGAACTGCCCGAACTGCAGCGAATGGCCGGCGTGGAAGCAGTATTGACCGGGCCGGCGAGTCCTCTCCCCGCGTCACTCACCGAACAGGAACGGCTGTTCATCACGGGGTGGTTGCAGCGACGACACGGCGGCACGCAGCGAAAGGGAGAAGGATTGCCCTGGGATGCGGAAGGCTATCTTCCGCCGGACAAGCCGCAGTCACGATGATTTACACAGTCACTCATTGCATTACACTTCCACAAGGGGGACCAGATGGCAGGCGATCTCAATACAACTGAATATGCGATGATCTTGGGGCGTCGCACCCGCGGTTTGGAGTCGGCTCCTCCTGAAGCAATACCCTGTATCCATCGATATGGAGATCGTGTCCTCATTGGACCGACTGCTCCGCCTGCGACGTCGCGCGTGCGGACGATGAATCCGACCGTCGATGAGATTC
>DASSBQ010000237.1:0-10758 GCA_035698625.1 Nitrospiraceae bacterium | reverse complement strand
CTGCCGTGTCTTGGACGCAAAGGGGGAGCCTTTCGAGGCTCCCCCTTTTGCTTTCAGCATAATCTTGTGTAAGATGTCCACAAGGCGCACAGTGTTCTTCGAATTGTTGGAGGAGTGAATGCAAGTCGCCAGGCTCAAACTTATCGCGCTATTATCTGCCGCCGTTCTGATCTCGTCCGGGTCTTCATGGGCCTATGAGGAAATGGCTGTGATCGGGGGCGGCGCCATCACCGGCAAGGTGACGATGACGGGTGGAAAACCCACGCCGAAGGGATTCAATCTGATTACCTTTCCGGATCCCGTGTATTGCGGACGCATTTCTACAGGTACCGGGTGGCGTATTCTGGACGAATTCACGATGGCGGGTGATAGGGGGCTCAAGGACGTCGTCGTATTGCTGACAGACGCCAAGAAGGGAAAGTCGTTTAAATTCGAAGCACCGACGATCGAGGCGAAGGATTGCCGGTTTCTGCCCTTCATCACGGTGGTCAAAGACCGCGCGGAAGTCACGGTCATGAATATGGACCCAGTGATGCATGATATTCAGGCCTATGAGACGTCGCATCTCGGCCCGCGCGTATTGTTCAACACGCCGCTTCCAATGAATCCTCATCACAAACGGAATGTGGATGCGGATACGCACGAACATCTTGCCGGCCAGCCGATGACCCAAGTCATTCACATGACGAAGGGGCGGCGTTTCTTTGTGATGCAGTGCGGATTCCATGCCTACATGGAGAGCTGGGGGATGGCGGTCGATAACCCTTACTATGCATTGACCGGTGCGGACGGTACGTTTTCGCTGTCCGATGTGCCGCCCGGCGAGTACACGTTAATGGCGTGGCATCCCAGTGTCGGCGCGCCGCTGGAATCGAAGGTGACCGTATCGGCTAAAGGATCGGTTCAGAAAGATTTTGTATTCTCTGCTCCCATAGGGCGGCGAAGCGCGCATGAGATTCAGGAGAATCCGCATTACGGCATGGAGGCACTCGGTAAGTCCTTGGAAATTCGGCCTACCCTCGAATTACAGAAACCTTAATCCAAGAAACAGGGGAGCTTCAATGAAGCGGCATACTACGCGCCTATCATGGTGTGCATATCATTTGGGGTCTCTGGCAGCAGCCGCTCTGATTTTATGGGGCTCATCGACCGCAGCGCCGGCGGCGGCCTACGATGTCATCAATGTGGAACAGGGTGGGACGATCCAGGGCCGTGTCACTCTAGCCGGCGCCATTCCGGAGCCGAAGGGGTTCAATCTTGTGACATTCCCAGACCCGACTTATTGCGGTCGCATTTCGAATGGGAAGGGGTGGAGGCTCTTGCATGATTTTGTAGTCGACCAAGACCGCGGGCTGAAGGATACGATCGTACTATTGGAAGGAGTCCAGGCCGGGAAGCCCTTCGAGATGTCCGTACCTCTGATCGAAGCGCGTGACTGCATGTTTTCGCCGTTCGTCACCATTGTGCGAAACGGCCACGCGGTAGAGGTCGTCAATATGGATCCTGTCATGCACGATATCCAGGGCTACGAGACATCAATTGAAGCGGGCGCGCGGGTTCTGTTCAACACTCCGCTTGTCATGAACCACGAGCATCGCCGAGGCGATATTTTGGCGACGCATAATCACGCGCCGGGCAACTCTCTGGTCGGTCCTATTTATCTCAACAAGGGGCGCCGGACATTCTATATGCAATGCGGCTTCCACGCGTACATGGAAAGTTGGGCCATGACGGTCAACAATCCTTACTATGCGGTCACCGATGCATCCGGATCGTTCCGTATCGAAGATATTCCGCCCGGCACATATCAAATGGTGGTGTGGCACCCTCAATCCGGGCCGGGCTTGACCAGGATGGTCACGGTTACTCACGATGGCAACCTGGTGGAAAATTTTGCGATCCCCGCGCCGAAGGGCAACCGCAGCGCCTATAGGGTTATGGATAACCCCCGTTTCGGGATCGAGTCGCTTGGCTACCCGCTCGACATTCAGCCGCTGGTGGAGCACCAGCACTGAGCCCGGGATCTTTCCCGGCTGGGTGGGGTATCTCTCTCGATTGGGCGCGCAGGCGTTGTTAATCGCAGTCGCCACTTCTTCCGGTGGAACCGAAATGCCGGATTCCCCGAGCGCCAAGCAGCCGGCGGAATTCTCGGGTCTGCTGGTTAAGCGCGTCGAAGGGCGGCGTTCGGAAGCATATGTCTATGCGAAGACGGACCGCATCCGAATCGAGTATAAGTACGCGGTCCGGACTGATCTTGGTCTGTCCAGTATCGAGATCATTCGGCTGGACAAAGATGAGTCCTGGTTCTTGGTTGCCCGCCTAAGGCGGATCCTGCCCGTTCCCATTCGAACTCAGGACAGCTTGCCTCTCCAAGCCGCTCTTCCCGGCGAGCAAGACCGCCTGCTGCTTGGAGATGCGATAGTGGCGGGAAGGCCGGCCTCGCTCTATGAGGTCAGGACGGACTACAATGGGCGCCGTGAGCGGTACTACGAATGGGTCGACCGATCGACTGAGGTCGTATTGAAGCTTGTCAGTCAGGATCGCGATTGGTCCATCGAATATCAACGCATTCATTTTTCGCCGCAGCCCGATGAATATTTTGAGGAGCCCGTCGGCTATACGCGCTGGGTCGCACCCTCCTCAAAAGGAAATCGAGGCTGAAATACCGTATGGGCCATTATCAGTACATACAGTCGTTCTGGTTCATCGTCACCGCGGCGTTCTTGATCGTAGCCATATCGGTCTTCGATATCAGCAATGCCGCGATCAGCGCCGCGACCCGCCCTGCCGTAGATAGCGGCTCATCTCTCTTGAAAGAAGCGCAAGCGGCCTTCAAGAAGCAAGCCTATCAGCAAACGTTTGATCTTCTGGATCAGGCTGAAAAGGACAATGCTCTGTCGGTTGATGGCGTTCGCCTGAAAGTGCGGGCACGGCTCTATCTCGGCAAGCCGAGGGAGGCGCTTCTTGACTATGAGAAATTGGAGGGTTTGCTGGCCCGCGACGACGCGGGGCTTCTCAAGGAGCTGGCGCTGGGATTTGTCGTGGTTCTCACCAAGGATATGCGTGAGCAGATGAGAGGAGCGGCGTACACCGCTCTCAAGGATTTCGACTCGGCTGAAACGGTGCCGTATCTGGAAGACGGGCTCAGCGACGCGTCAGGATTGGTGCGGGCGCTTGTGGTGGAAGGTCTGGGCAAAACGGGTCTCGGGCGCCGATCACCCAAATTGCGGAACGCGTTGCAGGATCAAGCTGGAATGGTAAAGGCGGCTGTCCTCAAGGTATTGGGGCACAGTCATGATCAAACGGTGATTCCGCTTCTGGAGCAAGCCTTGAAGGACGATCAGCCGGTTGTCCGGCTGGCGGCTGCAGGCGCGCTCTATCACATGGGGCGAACCACTATGTGGGATCAGATTCGAGCCGCGACTTCCGCTGCCAATCCGGAAGAGCGGGCGACTGCCTTGCGGCTGCTGGGAGACATTAAAGATAACCGAAGTCTTGCGGTATTGCTCGATGCTGTTCGCGAAGCACAGCCATCCGTCCGGGGCGCGGCTGCGTCGGCGCTGGGGGATCTTGGAAAAGCCGAGGGACGTTTGGCTGTGGAGCATGCTTTGAAGGATAAGATCCCCGCGGTGCGGACGTCGGCCGCGATTAGTCTCGGTGATTTGGGTATGAAAAAATCGGGGCCGGTGTTGAAGCAAGCCCTGTCGGATCCGAATCCGGTCGTGCAAGCGGCGGTCATTTCAGCATTGCTGCGCTTAGACGAGCCGGTGGAAGAGGTGCTGCCGGTGGTGAACGGGCTTCTTCACCAGCCTGACCCAGGAACTAGGTCCGCTATCGCCAAAGCCCTTGGACGCGCTCAGGGTAAAAGCGGTGAGGTGGTCATCGGTATCTTAAGCGACTTACTGATGGATCCGATTCCCCGGCCGCGTATTGCTGCCGCCAGATCGCTGGGACAAATTGGCGGGCATGCCGTGGTTCCGATCCTGAAACGGGCGCTCCATGACGAAGACGATGCGGTTCGCGCGGCCGCCGGCGGGGCATTGGGTCGGGTTTTAAACAATGTGGCCAAATCAACGAACGGGCCCAAAATATAAGGGTTTTCGGGCCTAGATTTGCTGTTGACACTTACTATATGATTCAGTATACAGTTAACTTCGCTTACCTTAAATTCGGGTACGGATACCAACCACACCAAGCATTGATATTCACGAGGGGAGCAGGTCACCGGCCCTCTCTGCCCGGAATCCGGTTGGTGACATTGTAACAATGTTGGTTAATGTTTATCACAAGGAGGCAGTGACATGAAGAAGGGTGCCACGACAGTTCTATTTGGTGTAGCAGCCGCGGCGTTGCTCGCTGCGCCTCTCACCTCGTTCGCGGGCGGGACGATCGCCGGGAAGGTGACGTACGCCGGGAAATCGGACCAGAAAGAATTCTTGTTTTCGAAATTCCCCAATCCGAAATTTTGTCCCAAGATTCCGAACAAGGAACTGATGGACGGGGATAAGCGTTTCCTGAAAACGATCGAAGTCGGCAAGGACGGCGGGCTCAAGAACGCCGTCGTAGCCGTCCTGGATATCGAAGATAAGGCCTTCGTCGATGGCTATGCGGGCACGGACGTCACCGCCGAGTTCTGCCAATTCTTGCCGTTCAGCGGGGTCGTCGTGGCCCAGAAGAATTTCAAGGTCGAAAACCACGACGCAGATCCGGATGATCCTAAGTCGACCGCCGGTGTGCTGCACAATCCCCACAGCTTTTTCGTGAAGGGCTCGAGCTCGTCAACTGATTTCAATATCGGATTGGCGAAGAAGGGAGATAAGCTCGATAAGCCGGTGAAGTTCAAGGGCGGTGCGGAAAAGAAGGGAACGACGTACAGACTGCAGTGCGACCAGCACGAGTTCATGCAATCCTTCTTCCTCCCTGTTTGGAATCCGCACTACGCCGTAGCGAAGGAAGACGGTACGTTCGAGATCAAGGATGTTCCGGCCGGCAAACACAAGATCATCGCGTGGCATCCGTTCGCCGGGAAAGTTGAAATGGAAGTGGATGTTCCGGATGGTGGAAAAGCCGACGTGAAGGCTGAAGTGAAGAAGTAACTTCTACTGAACGCGACGGCAAAAGGAGGGCAGCGGCTGTCACAGCCGCTGCCCTTCGTTTTTTGGGGTCGCGCAGTAGTCGCAAAACGCCTTGCCTGCCTGCGTCTCACGCTCATGCCGCACAACGACAGAGAACGTGCGCACTCGTCTTATAGTAACGCGGCGCCGGCTTCTTGCGTTTCTCTTTCCGAACTGAGTAAGATGCCAGCATTTCCGCAGTCTTGTTGAAGGAGATCGCTTGTCACGCGACTTGTCGCTCGCTGAAGTTTTTCAGCTTGGTTACTACTGGGAAACGAAAATCCTGCTGACGGCTGTGAAGCTGGATGTGTTTTCCGCGTTGGATCAAGGGATCAAGACAGCGGAAGAAGTGGCCGGTAAGATTGGCGCCGATGCTAAGGCGTTGAGTTTATTGCTGAATGCGCTGGTGGCGCTCCGGCTGCTGCGACAAGACCAGAACGGTTATGCCAATTCCGCCGTAGCTCGCGACCATTTGGTAAAGCACTCATCCCAGTACATCGGCCATTTGCTGCTGCTGCACGATGCCGAATGGAATAATTGGGGTCGACTAGAGGAGGCCGTCAGGACGGGGCAGTCGCCGGCAAAGCAACACGTCTTTGAAACGGATCCGAGTCTTGGCGCCAATGTGCTGACGGTATTGCATCGGATCGGCCGGCAAAGCGGGCCTGAATTGGCGAAACGACTGGCGCTAGACCAGGCGCGGACGATGCTGGATTTGGGCGGCGGCGCCGGTACAAATGCGATTGCCTTCTGTGAGGTTTATCCCGCGTTGAAGGCGACGGTGTTTGAGCTGCCCGCCACGCTGGCGTTGACGCAGCGTACCGTGAAGGAAACCGGGATGGAGGACCGAATCAGACTCGTGCCCGGCAATTTCAACACCGATGATTTAGGCGGATCTTACGACGTCATTTTAATGTCCGATGTGTTGCACTATCAGAACTATGAAGCGAACGCCCGCGTGGTGCGGAAGACGTTTTCCCATCTCGCTCCGGGCGGCCGGCTCGTGGTCAAGGATCGTTACCTTGATGCGTCCGGCACCAGTCCGGCGTGGACTACAGCTTTTGCGGTTCACATTTTTATCAATACGGAGCAGGGGGCCTGTTATCGGATTGCCGACGCCATGGAATGGATGCAGGCAGCCGGATTCGAGCGGATTGTCGAATTGGAACGAACGGCCGTCGTCGAGGGAGTCAAGCCCGTCGGGGCATGACGTGAACCCGATGAATCGCCGGAGGAAGACACGAGAGGCAAACGATAAAGGATGTGATGATGGACTGGTTACGCGATCCCGGGTTCTTTGGAACCCACGCAACGCTCGGCGCCGACCTCAGTCAAACGATGGCGACCCTGTTTACAGGTCTCTTCATCATCGGATGGCTGCAGGCGAGGCGCCGTCAGGGCCATGCGCATCATTGGCTGATGCTTGGCGGCATGGTGGCTATGGTCGGATTCTTCACCAGCTATTACTTGTTTCGCCAGCTTGGGGTGTTGGCCTTCGAGGGCAAGGAAGGATTCGGAGGATCGCAGACTCTCTATGACTATGTCTTCATTCCGATTCTGACGGTCCACATTATCTTGGTCATTATCGGTTTGGTCATGGCGGTCTACATGATCGTGTTGGGGTTTCGCTCGCAGGCCGTTGTTCAAGGGGTGCGCGTCCTTCGCGATTCCGTGCTCCAGACGACATGGCGGAAGGTAGGATTCATATTTGGAACCCTCACCGCCCTGGTGGGGGTCTTGTTCTTTTCCCGCGTCATGTCGGCCGGTTTTTCCATGCGAAAAATGGAAGTCTACGTCGGCCTGCTTTTTATTGCGGCGATCGTGTTCGCTGTTGAAATGGTGATCCAGCGCATCTGGCCGAATGGAGCGGACCGTCATCGCGCGCTGGGCCGGTTTACCATGGTCATCTACTGCATCCTTTTTATTACCGGCACCACGACCTATGCCATGCTGTACATTCTTTATCCCGGCAAAATCGGGTAGGGCGGGATTGCACCTGTCGCACGCGGGGGAGCATGGCTTCGTGCAATTCAGAGCTCATTATTCATAATTCAGAACTGGTTGCAGCATGCTGGTTTGCGGGTGCGGTCGATGGATGCATACGGAGGGTATAGAGGAGCGGTCACATGATGCGGACGTCGCCGTGTGGCTCGTTCGTTCAGAATGCCGCGCGTGCGGGTTTCATGTGGTGGCGGAAGGGCCGTCTGTCGAAGTCGAACCATTGGTGGATCGAACGATGTGGACGGATGAGGCCCGGCATCGTTTGGAACGCATTCCTCCGTATGCCGTTTCGCTGGTTCAAGTCGAGGTCGAATCGTATGCGCGCCGAAAAGGATGGCGGACCATTACCTATGATCGGTTCATGCAGGCCGAGACGGGAGAAGTTGTAGAATGGGATGTCGAGGCGGAACGCCGATTGGCCAATGTGCCGGCACCGGTGCGGGCGATGGCCCGAGTAGAGCTCGAACGAACCGCCGCAGAGCGCGGCGACCCGCGTGTGACTGTGACGCTCATGGAAGAAGTCAAAGCGCGGTATTTTGGGATGGGACAAAAATCAGAATTTTGAATGCTGAAGCATCAATGTTGAATGGGACAGAAAACCTTCGCTCGCCGATCAGTCCGATGCTGACGACCTGCAATCCACCATTCCTCATTCAAAATACATAATTGATTTGTATGTTGCACCGATTATCTCTTCGCGTGCTGCCCAGTCTCACGCTCGCCGTGACTGAGGATGCGGTTCGGAAACAAAAGCGGATCGTCATGTTCGTGCCCGGGATCGTGGCATTCGTGCTGTACCGTGCAGCTAAGTATGTCGTTTCGCTGGCTGAACCCATCACCTTGCTCGTCCTGAGCGCCTTGATTGCCGCCATGACGGCGGCGTGCGCATATCGGGTCGGCCGCCGGCTTCCGTTCGGACAAATCCTTGGCGCGGACGGCATCTCGCGCGTGCTGTGGATCCTGGGATGGGTCGGATTGGTGTATGGCATCCAACTCTCACTGCTGGTTCTGGCGTTGCTGTGGCTTGTGGGCTATGACTTCAACCAGCATCCGGACGGCCCAGCCATGATGGCAATTATCATCTCATGCACCGCCGTGGCTAGAGATGCCTTCGAGATCGGATATGTGCGGTTCTTGCAGGCAGCCGGCAGGCCGTTTGCGACATTTCCAGACGGCACTGCCCTTCGAGCGCTTCTCGGGGAATCAAAACCGGTGGTGATTCGATGGGTATTTGCGGGGCTCGCCATCTGCGGCGGGATTGCCGCGATCATGATTTACCTGACGCCTTCACGGGGCCAGATATTCGTTCAACTGTTCATGGTGACCCTAGGAGCCGGCGCCATGACCCTGTTTGCCTATTTTGACGGACGACAGAGGAATGAAGGATGGTTTCCCGGCGTCATGTCCGCGAGTTGGGCAGAACTAATGAAGTTCTTGTGGTGGCCGGGATTCGCATTTGGTGCCACCTATTACCTCGTTGTACTTGGTGCGCTCCTTTTCCCGCTCCAGCAGGCAAATCCAACCGCGAATGTCCTGGTTGCGTCAGCTGGAGGCGTAGGGGCTCTTATGGCCTTGTACGGTTACTATCTTGGATACCGACGGAATGTGGAGGATCGAGTCAGGCATGATGTTCCCGTATCGCTGCTGCGGTGTCCCTTTGTCGTCGGCATTCTCAGCCGGTCGGGTATTGGAACGGTGTCGGGTGACGCGCCATCCACACAGCCGACTTTGAAAAATTCCGGGCAAGAGGTGTGATGCTGTGAGCAGAACGGCTGTGTTCATATGTGGTTATCGAAAATTGAACGTGGCTATCCTCATCCTCGTTGTGCTTGCTGTATCCGGGCTGGGCAGCAGCCTGGTTCACGGAGAGCAACCGAAGGACGTGTATTTCTCGACGCCGGGTATTGCCACCGGCCCTCCCGCACCGAGCGCCGCCGAAACGCATTATCCTCAGTACGGCTCTTTGGACAATCGTCTGCTCATTTGGTTTGTCACGCAACAGCATACGTATTTCGCCGGCTTCGTGCTGGCTCTCCCTATTTTTTGTGTGCTGTTGGAATTCTTGGGCCTGACCACAAGGAATTCGGCGCTCGCGATGCGGTACGACGGACTGGCGCGTGACCTGATGCAAGTTGCCTTGCTGGCGCTTTCCGTGACCGCCGTTGTCGGTAGTTTCATGTTAGGCCTCTTCATCGCTTTGTATCCAAGCTTCATGAGCTATATGGGGTCGACATTCAAAGTGATGATGCCCCTCTACGCCGGCGTCTTCCTTGGGGAGACGCTTCTCATGATTCTCTACTACTACACTTGGGATCGGATGGCTAAACCAGCGCTCAAATGGGGGCATGCGACCATCGGGATATTGTGCAATGTGTTCGGCACCGCGTTGCTTCTTTTAGCGAACTCCTGGGCCGCTTTCATGATGGCCCCAGCCGGTGTGGATGCTGACGGACGCTATTTGGGCAATGCCTGGCATCTGCTCCATTCGGCGCTGTGGAACCCGCTCAATGTCCATCGATTTCTCGCGGACATTATGTCGGGTGGGGCAGTTGTGCTCGCATATGCCTGTTATCGCTTCTTCACCGGAAAGACTCACGAAGAACGGGCCTATTACGATTGGGTCGGGTATCTCTTTCTGTTTGTGACGGTGTGTGCCCTGCTGCCGATGCCGTTTGCCGGCTACTGGCTGATGCGCTCCGTGTATGCGTATCGACAGAGCATGGGCGTAACAATGATGGGAGGTTTGCTGACCTGGTTGTTCGTGGTGCAGGCCTTATTGATCGGTGCACTGTTTCTCGGTGTGAACTATTACCTCTGGCAAAGTATGGGCCGCATCAGGGGCGGAGAACGCTATCAATCCTATTTTCAGTATCTCGTCTTTGCCCTCATGGGATGCCTCTTCATCTGGCTCACTCCGCACACGGTGATAATGACAGGCAGCGAAGTCAAAGCAATGGGCGGAGCCCAGCATCCCGTGGTGGGGAATTATGGGGTGATGGCGTCGAAGAACGGAGCGGTGAATGTCATGATATGCATCACGGCATTAAGTTATATTTTCTACCGCCGCGCCAACCGAACCATGACCATCGCGTGGGTCAAAGCCGGCAATGTGCTGCTGGGACTTATTTTTGGAATGGGCGTCGGCTATATCATTTGGTTATCGGTGTACGGATTTTATCTGCCGGCGAGCGTTCGTGTAGCCCTCTCAACGCCACAAGCCGTGACCACCTTGGCTGTCATTGTCCTCGGCATCTCCCTCAACCGTGCGATGCTGCGGGGAGCCAAATTGCATGGTTCAATTCAATGGGGAAAGATGCCGCTGCGTGGGATGGTAGTCTTATTCGGCTTGGCCGGGGCGTTTACTTGGGTCATGGGCCTAATGGGGTACATCCGATCTTCCGGTCGTTTGGCGTGGCACGTCAACGAAGTCATGGCCGACATCTCGCCCTGGTCCTTTACGCCTTCGATCAGTTTTGCAGCCAAAATGGTGACACTCAACATGGTGGTATTCTGGGGGGCTGTCTTCTTGCTTTTTTGGGTGTGCCAGCGAGGGCGGCAACCGGCCATGCAAGCAGAGCGGGAAGAAATACATGACGAAAAGGACGCAGGACTTCTCCCCACTCCGCCCCAAGGGGCTTGATTT
>DASSBQ010000236.1:0-2973 GCA_035698625.1 Nitrospiraceae bacterium | reverse complement strand
AGAGATCGATGGATCGGCCTTTTCTTAATGCCTCCATGATCTCAGCCGCCTGAATCGCACGCGCCTCTCGTTCCTTTTGTGTGCATGCTTTATCGAGATGCCGGACAAAAGCCTGTGCCGTTCCCTGCTGCGGTTTTCCCTCTTGACAGAGACTCGGTGGTTCGGCAGCCCACGGAACGGATGGAGCAGCGGAAAACAAGAGCTGGCCGATGATGAGACCGTAGTAAACCGCAATGCCGGACGCTCGGAATTGGCCGCGAGCGGCGTATGCCAAGACCCGGCGGATTTCGCCTGATTCTTTACAAGATGGAGCTGTTTGATACACTGAGCACACTCCGAGGTAATTCGAGCGACATCATGACTTGCTTATTAGGCTCACGCATCCGCTGTGTACTGAGCGCCGCCCTTCTGCTGGCTGCGGGAGTTTCACCGGTCAAGGCGGAATATGTCATCGAACTTCCCATCCTCGCGGCGATCAAGTCAAACAACCTGGGTGTCTTTGAGGTCCTCCTGCTTCAATGGGATCAAAAGTCTGGTCCCAATCCTCCGTTGTTGCAATGGCGAGTCGGCAATGTGGTGCTCGGCACTGCCCATCTCAGCTCCATGGCGGCGGCGTTTCGTTTCGCAATGGAGCGGACCCCTTCTGTGCAGCATTCGGGGACCGTGACTGCCATCGGATTAGCCTACATGCCGACCGGAAGCGACGGACCGAGCGCGGGCGCCGCGATGGCCGTCGGCTTTATTGCGCTTTTCAAAGGGGATCCCATCCATCGCGGTGTGGCACTGACAGGCACTCTTCATCCGGATGGAAGCGTGGGGCCGGTGGGATCGATTCCGGATAAGATTCGCGCCGCCGCCCGGGAAGGTTATAGGACCATTCTGATCCCCTCGGGCCAGCTCAACCATCCCGATTGGGGTCTGATTCGCCTCGGCATGGAACTCAATGTGGATCTCAAGGAAGTGAGTACAATCGATGAAGCCTACCGGATAATGACAGGCCGCGCATTCTAGGTCAGCTCATCTTAGGATAGCATCGAAGCTCCGGACGGCTCCGCCGATTTTAGCCCACCGAGCAGCGCCTGATATTCCTCTTCCGTCAGGCGGTGCATGCCCAACGTCAATCGTCGAGTCAACTCCGCTTGATCCGGCAAGTTCAGCACCGATTGCAATAGATTCTGGCTTTGTCCGGCAGAGGAATCGTATCGGCCCAGGACTTCGATCCGAATGAATCCATATCGGGCCTCCGTCCTCAGCTCGTCCTTCATCAGATCATCCAAAGCGGCGTAAGATTGAATGCCGGAAGCAATGCGGAAGTTAGCGCAAATGCCGGATTTCAACACATAGACCAGTCCGTGAGATTGAGGTGTAAGGAACTTCTCCAAGTTCTCACGGATCAGCGCCGTGCAGAGCCCCCAGACGCCGGCGGATAATTGATGCTCCGCGCTCTCTTTGGAGCTTCGTTCTCGAAGCGCGCCGGCAATGAAGAGAAAATGGCTCATGGATAGAACGGTGTAGCGGCAGGCAAAGGCGATTAAGCTGTTGTCATGTCATCGACGACATCCGGAGAAAAACAGTTTCCCGCTGTCGAGAGCGAGTTCGTGACGACAAGTTCGCATTGTTGAGACAGGGGCCAAGCTCAGTGGGTTCGATAGTCATCGCCTTCGTCAAGAAGGTCTTCCGACTTTTCAAGATAGTCGACATCGTCGTCTTCGTCGTCAAGCGCCAACTCTTCTTCTATGTCGTCCTCCATCTCATCCGACATGTCCTCATCAATCTCTTCAGCGATCTCATCTTCTTCAAGGTCGATCTGCTTCGGTTCAACTTCTGTTTTGGTCGGCCTCGCGACCGCTTGCTTGGCCGCCCGCTCTTCCGCCATGGGCGTTTCTGCCGCCTTCTTGGCCGCAGCCGGTTGTCGTTTGGAACCTGAGGCTTTCGCCTGCTTTTTTGCCTTCGCCGGTAATGATCGTTTCATCGTCTTCTTCGTGGTTTTTTTGGCGCTCTTTTTCGGGGCCGTCGCCTTCTTCCCCGACTTTGATCTTGTGCTTGGTTTCTTCTTCGCCGGCTGTTTTTTCTTCTTCGCCATTACGATGCCTCCTCTACAGTCATCTCAACGACTTTCGACTTCGGGCCACCATCTAGCATGAACGAGGAACCTCTTGCAACCTCTCTACAACCCCGTCCTGAAGCTGTTCTACGGCTCGATCCAAACATCCACCGTGGAGATTTCACTGTCTGCGCCTTTCATTGCATCGGGACCACGCATGTCGGTTACCCGCAGCTTAAACTGGAGCAGCCGCCTGGCCGTTACGTGAGGCGCCATGAACGCGGCTTTGGCTTCCCCGTGGTTCAGCAAGGCGACCTTATTCCCGCGAGTCTGCTTCCACTCGTAGCGAAGCGGATCTCCGTCCGGATCGCGGCTTTGCAAACCATCCAATACGATTCTCTGCCCGCCCTTGCCCTCAATGTGGGCCGGAACCCGCGCTATCGGTGCTCGGTTCGGCTCTTCATCCGCCATGACCACGACATCAATCACGCCCTCCTTATCTCTATTGAAGACAGTGATACGTGCGCGCCCATTGCCCCTCACATGAGCCAGGCCCTCCGGTGAGACGACCACAATTGACTCGTCTGAGGAATCATATCGGCTGCCGGCAAATCCGCCCCCAAGGTTCCTCTCTACATTATCGGCAAACTGACCGATGACCGGGAGCGGGACGATTTTCCCGAGAATGTCGAGGCGCCATGGCTTTTCAACCGCGAATTCAATGCCGGTCAATTCGGCAGGAGGTTCCACCAGAAACAGCCGTTCGTCGAAATCCTCCTGTCCCGCCATGCGTCCGCGACTCAAGGTACCGACTGCGAGTAAGCGAACCAGCCCGATGGCCTCCTCCGGCACGATCAAATCGCCCCCATAGGGGGGGTCAGAGGCCGCGGTCGCGGTCAGGGACGGCTCCGCTTGTGAAGTAGCCATCG
>DASSBQ010000235.1:0-9113 GCA_035698625.1 Nitrospiraceae bacterium | reverse complement strand
TCATTATGCGCGCTGCAGGGCATTGCTATTTCCAGGAGAAGAGGATTTTGGTATCGTGCCGCTCGAAGCAATGGCCTGCGGCAAGCCCATTATTGCATTCGGAAAAGGGGGCGTTTTGGAAACGGTGGCGCCTCTTGAGCGGGGAATGGCCGCAGCAACCGAATGGCAGGCGCCGGCTCGCGACGAACGGCGGCAAGTCAGGCCGACCGGCGTCTTCTTCTACGAGCAAACAGTCGAATCGCTGGTGGAAGCGATCGAGTATTTTGAACAACATGCCGGGTTGTTTGATCCATTTGCCATCCGCCGGCATGTAGCCGGATTCGACCGGGCTTTGTTCAAACAGCGAATTTCCGACCATGCCATGACGGTGCTTGCAGCCAAGACCCGGCGTGATTAACGGGTCTGAAACCACGTGATCCCTACATGCTCAGACGGCACGCACAATTTTTAAAGAGTCTTCTCTTTCTGTTCGATCTCAGCGTCATCTGTCTCTGCTGGATCGGGGCGTACGTCATCCGCTTTTCAGGCGCCGTCGAGCCGGTCACCAAGGGCGTGCCGCCCCTTCAAGACTACCTGTGGCTGCTTGTGCCGATCGTGATCGTGTGGAGTCTGTCCTTTCAAGCATTCAACCTGTACCGTCCCCGCCGGATGGGAACGCATCTGGGCGAATTCATCGATATCGCGAAAGCCAACACCCTCTCGGTGTTGATCCTTGCTGCCATCACGTTCTTCTTGAGGCAATATGAATATTCACGTCTGGTGTTGGTGTATTTCTGGCTGCTGAATTTGGTCTCGCTGGGATTTTCGCGGATGTTATTCCGCGAAGGCCTGCGGTTTCTGCGCCGGCACGGCTTCAACCAGCGCCATTCACTTATCATCGGGACCAGCCGATTGGGCCGGCGGGCAGCCGAGGCGCTCTCTCAGCATGCCGAGCTTGGCGTCACCGTCCAAGGATATCTCAGCTCGGATCAACGGCGAGTCGGCGACCGGATCGCGGGGATTCCGGTCCTCGGAACATACAGGGATCTGAACGAGCGGATAGCCGGGGGCATCGACATCGTCTTTGTCTGCCTGCCGCCGGAAGATGAACAATGGGCCGAAAAAGTCTTTTCCACGCTCTCAACCACCATGGTCGAGGTGAAGGTCTTGCCGTCGGTGTGCGAGTTCATGACTTTGCGGGCGGAAGCCGAAATGTTCGAGGGGCTTCCGGTCATTACGCTCCAGGGCTCGCCTCTCCACGGCTGGAATCTTGTCATCAAACGCTTGATGGATATGGCCGGCGGCGCGGCTGCGCTGGTGGTCTGCGCTCCGGTCATGCTGCTCATTGCCGCGGCCATCAAGATCGCCTCTCCCGGACCTGTATTCTTTCGGCAGGTTCGGATGGGACTCGATGGCCGCGCATTTGAAATGTTTAAGTTTCGCTCGATGCGCGTGGACGCGGAAACCGACACCGGGCCGGTCTGGACCCAGCCGAATGATCAACGGCGTACGCCGATCGGGTCGTTTCTCCGAAGGACCAGTTTGGACGAACTGCCGCAATTTTGGAATGTCCTCAAAGGGGAGATGAGCATCGTCGGGCCCCGTCCGGAGCGGCCGGAGTTTATCACCCGATTCCGGGAGACGCTGCCGCAGTATATGCTCCGGCATAAGATGAAGGCGGGAATCACCGGCTGGGCCCAGGTCAATGGGTGGCGCGGGAGTACCTCGTTGGAAAAGAGAATTGAATATGATCTGTATTACATTGAGCACTGGTCCATCTGGTTCGATGTCAAGATCATGTTTCTGACGGTATGGCGCGGGTTTGTCCACCGGCATGCCTATTAAGCTCCAGACGGCGGCAGTATTCCTCCTTTTCCTTCTCCTTAGTTCTCAGACAAGCCCGCACAATTCTGAACGGCCTTGAGGCACGTCTTCCAAGGCGAGCCCTGTCCGTTCCTTCCAGGATTCGGTCGCGCTGTGTGCAGGCCGGCAGTTCGAAGATTGTGCCGGGTGATGTGTAGCCTTGTGTTTCATCGAGCGGCTTGCTAACATCGCGGCTCTTTGAGATCAGGCATGGCCAGCCACGTACCGCGACGCAAGCCTCCTCGCCCTTCGGGGAGATCCCTTCAAGTCATACTCCGCACTATTCGCCTTTTTGCCACGGATGTGGATGGTGTGTTGACTGATGCCGGCATGTACTATTCGGAGTCGGGAGACGAGTTGAAAAAATTCAATACCAGAGACGGCATGGGGATCAAGCTGCTCCAGAAGGCCGGGCTCACAACCGCCATTGTTACGCAAGAGTCGACGAAACTGGTCACCAGGCGCGGACAGAAGTTGGGGATTCCCGAAGTCCACCAGGGCGTCTATGACAAGCTGACGGTGTTGCGGGAGCTGGCCGATCGATACGGATGGACGATGGAGCAGGTGGCCTACATGGGCGACGACGTGAACGACTTGGAGGCACTCAAGGCAGCAGGGTTGTCCGCCGCTCCGGCGGATGCGGTGCCGTCGGTATTGGCGGCCGTCCGCTACAGATGCCGGAAAAAAGGCGGCGAGGGCGCGGTCCGTGAAGTGGCCGACATGATCCTCTCAGCGCAGACGACTCACGAGCCGAAACGCAACCGGCGTCAATAAACGAGGTGCCCTATGAGCAGCCATCCCCATCTCTACCCTGTCATCTTGGCCGGCGGTAGCGGAACCCGTTTTTGGCCGTTGAGCCGTCATCTGTATCCCAAGCAATTGCTTCGGATCATCGGAGAGCACACGTTGATTCAACAGACCATGCAACGGGTGCTGGGATGCGCGAAGGCAAACCAGGTGCTGATCTCCACGAATCCGGGACAGGTCGATTCCATGCGCATTCAGCTCGCTGACTGGAAGGATTCGCTGAAGGACAATTTCGTGGTCGAGCCGATCGGTCGCAATACGGCTCCCGCGATTGCGCTCGCGGCGCACGAACTTCTGCGGCGCGATCCGGATGCGATCATGTTGGTCTTGCCGGCCGATCATGTGGTGAAGGGCATCAAGGAATTTCAGGCCGCCGTCTCGATCGGCGCCGCGCTCGCCGCCCGAGACTATCTCGTGACCTTCGGCATTACCCCGACGCGGCCGGAAACAGGGTACGGCTATATTCAACCGCAGATGCGAACCCGCTTGCTGAAGAAGGGGGCGTTGACCGGTTATCCCGTGGCCCGCTTCGTCGAAAAGCCGGACAGGGCCAAGGCCGCGAAATATGTACGAAGCAAAAACTATTTTTGGAATAGCGGCATGTTTGTCTGGAAGGCGGCCTCGATCCTGCGTGAACTGGAGCAACATCAGCCGGTGTTGGCCAAGGCCATGCCGGAAATCTCTCGGATCATGATGTCAGGCGGACCTCGGGAGAGGGAGGATGCTTACGGCAAGCTTCCGTCCATCTCCATTGACAACGGGGTCATGGAGCGGTCGGACCGCGCCGCCGTCATTCCGGTGAGCTTCCGTTGGTCTGATGTAGGCAACTGGAGCAGCCTGGAAGAAGTCGCGTCGCAAGATCCGGATGGAAACGTGGTGAACGGCCGCGTGATTGATATCGGGAGCAAGAACTCCGTGTTGTATGCGGATCGCCGTGTTGTGGCCACGATCGGATTATCGGATATGGTCGTCGTGGACACTCCGGACGCGACGCTCATCTGTCCCAAGGACCGATCGCAGGATGTGAAGCAAGTGGTGGACATTCTGAAACGACAGGGAGCTCCCGAGCATCTGGAGCATCTCACGGTCCATCGCCCCTGGGGATCGTACACAGTGCTGGAAGAAGGGCAGGGCTATAAGGTCAAACGGGTGACCGTGAATCCCAAAGGCCGTCTGTCACTCCAAATGCACCATCAGCGGAGCGAGCATTGGGTGGTCATCACGGGAACGGCGCGTGTGACGCGTGGAGAGGAGATCTTCGATCTGGCCGTAGGGCAGAGCACCGCGATTCCCGTCGAAACGCCTCACCGGCTCGAAAACCCCGGGACCTCCACGCTCCATATCATTGAAGTTCAGAACGGGCCGTATCTGGGGGAAGACGATATAGTGCGGTTTCAAGACGACTATGGGCGAACGCCACATAAGTAATGTAGGAATTGGTGATTTGTGAATTGATGAAGTGGAGAGTTAAGAAGGGACGATTTAGTGATTTGGTGATGTGGTGAGGTGATCAGGGGCTTCACCAACCCGCCAGATCACCAAGTTGTACTTAATCGAATTGGAGTCGTGCATGGCGCTCTTTCGCGAATATGATGTGCGGGGCATCGTCGGAACGGAATTGACGGACGACATAGCGGAGCAGCTGGGTCGTGCCTACGCCACACTGGTTCGAGACAAAGGTGTACGAACCGTTGCCGTCGGACGAGATGGGCGCCTCAGTTCCCCCGGTCTAAGGGACAGTCTCTTGCGCGGTCTCTTGGCGGGCGGCATCAATGTGATCGATATCGGAATTTGTGCATCGCCACTCCTGTATTTTTCACTCTTTCGGCTGCCGGTTGAGGGCGGCATCATGATCACCGGCAGTCATAATGCCGCCGAATATAATGGGTTCAAAATCTGTATCGGCAAGGAGGCCATACACGGCCGAGAGATTCAAAAACTTCGTGCCGTGATGGAAAGCGGCCGGTTTACGACGGGATCGGGCAACGTATCGACGCATGCGATCATCCCGGACTATCTCGCGTATCTCAAAGAAAGTTTCGCCGCCGTGCATGCCGATCATCTGCATGTGGTTATCGATTGCGGCAACGGCGCGGCCGCGTTGGTCGCAAAGCAGGCTCTGCAACAGCTCGGCTGTCGCGTGACTACTTTACATGGCGAACTGGACGGCACCTTTCCGAATCATCATCCGGATCCGACGGTCGTGGAAAATCTCCAGGATCTCATCCGTGCCGTGCATGACCATAAGGCGGATGTCGGGATCGGCTATGACGGCGACGCCGATCGGATCGGCACCATCGACGAGCAAGGAAATATTCTGTGGGGCGATAAGCTGATGGTGGTCTATGCTCGCGATATTTTGTCAAAACGACCAGGGAGCACGTTCATTTCTGAGGTCAAAGCGTCACAATGCCTTTACGATGACATTGACCGGCGGGGCGGTAGGTCCATTATGTGGAAAACCGGCCATTCCTTGATCAAAGCCAAGATGAAGAGCGAGACAGCCGTCTTGGCCGGCGAGATGTCCGGTCATATGTTTTTTGCCGACCGGTATTTCGGGTATGACGACGCGATTTATGCTTCGTGCCGCCTCATTGAAATTCTTGCAACAAGCGGCAAGAGGCTGTCCCAGTTGGTGGCCGATCTTCCGCAGACGGTGGTGACGCCCGAAATCAGAGTGGATTGTGCCGATCACATCAAATTTGACTTGGTCGGCCGTGTCCACGCGCAGCTCGTGAAGTGTGCCGACGGTGATCGACCGGTCGGGACGTCAGGATTGAAACTCAGACAGTTGGTTACCATCGACGGGGTACGGGCCATATTCGAAGACGGATGGGGTCTGATCCGAGCCTCCAACACGCAACCGGCGCTGGTGCTGCGGTTTGAAGCGACCTCCCCGACTCGACTTTCGATGATCCGCGCGGCGATTGAGAACGAACTGGAATTGGCTCGCCGCGGGCTCGTCCTGTAGTCCCTCGTGTCGCGACCTGGATCCTCCCTATGTCTTCTGCTTCTTCTCTTGTCGGGGGTTTTCCCGGCCGCTCTGTCGTCGTCGGCGGACCTGGGAACCCGGCCGGCCTCGCCTCTGCCTTTCGCACCGGGCGAGCGATTCCGCTACGATATTTCTTGGTTGTATCTGAAAGCTGGAACGGCCGTCATGGCGGTGGAAGAGGCAGCCGCGGTAAACGGACACCCGGCTCTGAAATTTCTGATGACGGCTCAGTCCAGCCCGGTGGTCACGAAATTCTATCCCGTGTCGAATCACGCGGAATCCATTGTGGATCTCGATACCTTCCTGCCGGCGCGCATGACCTTCAACCGCAGGGAAGGAAAACGCAAGAACGACTTCGAATATACCTTTCATCATAGTGACGGCGCCGTCACGGCAAGCAAGGACGGGAAAAGCGACCAATTGCCGATCCCGCAGGATGCGCAGGATGCGATCTCCTGTCTCTATTTCGTGCGCAAATCGCTGCTCTTCGTTCCCGGCGCATCGCTGACCATGAACGTTCATCATGACAAAAAGAATTACAAGCTCACCGCCCGGGTTGAAGCACTTGAAACGCTGGAGGGGCCATGGGGAAAGATTCAGGCGGCCCGCGTGTTGGCCATCATGCCCTTTCAAGGGATCTTTCTGAATGAAGGCAATATTCGGGTCTGGTTCACGACGGATCATCGTCGTATCCCTGTCCGGATGAAGGCCAAAGTCATTATCGGGTCCATCGTTGCCGATCTCGTCGCCGGCTTTGACCTTGTTGAAAAGTCCTAAATTAGTCGCTCCCTTCGATTGCTCGTCCCCAATAAAATCGTTATAATCGACTCCGAATAACCGGACGAGGTGGGCGCTCGGGCTTGGTCTTCAAGTGGGCTCCCCGCTTTTTATTCATGTACAGCTGAGGCGCGCATTGCATGGGAACATTTCCCGTTAATCTCAGTCGATTTGTCATCGAAGGGCAAGCCGGCCATCCGGCGGCGACGGGCGAATTCTCGGTGTTGCTGACGCAGATCGGCATGGTGGGCAAGATCATCGCGCGTGATTTGCGTCGCGCCGGGTTGATCGATATCTTGGGGACAACCGGTGAGACCAATGTGCAGGGAGAATCGGTCAAGAAACTGGACCAAATTGCCAATGAGACATTCGTGCGGGCATTTGAGCACAGCGGCCTCGTGTCCATGCTGGCGTCGGAGGAAATGGGAAAAGCGATGCCCCTGCCGCGGCATTGGCCGAAAGGCAAGTACATGCTGCTCTTTGATCCTCTCGATGGATCATCGAACACGGACGTGAACATGCCGTTGGGCGCCATATTCTCGGTGCTGCGGCATGATGGGAAAACGCCTCCTGTCGAAGAACACCTGTTACGCAAGGGGATGGAACAGGTTGCCGCGGGATATCTGCTCTATGGCGCGAGCACCATGCTGGTCTTTACCGTGGGACATGGACTCCATGGATTCACCCTGGAGCCCTCGATCGGTGAGTACCTCCTGTCGCACGAAGGGATTCGTATGCCCGCGAAAGGACGGCAGTATGCGGTGAATGAAGGCAATTACCACAAATGGCCGGCGGGTACGCAACGATATGTGGACCGTCTGAAGATGACCGATAAAGCCACCGGCCGTCCCTACAGCGGGCGCTATACCGGCTGTTTGGTGGCCGATGTCCATCGCATGCTATTGAGCGGCGGAATTTATCTGTATCCGGGAGAAAAGGACAAGCCCGAAGGGAAGCTGCGCCTTCTGTACGAAGCGAACCCGTTGGCGATGGTCGTCGAACAGGCGGGCGGCAAGGCTTCGACCGGGGAGGTCCGTATCCTTGATGTGCAGCCTGCTGCACTTCATCAACGGACTCCTCTCTTGATCGGCAGCGCGGAAGACGTAAACGAGGCGGAGGCCTGCATCCAAGGCCGCGCCTAAGACGAAGACCATTTGACCAAGAGGTTGCAGGAGGTGGACATGGGAGATCGCGTACAGGAAATTCTCAGCTGGTATGGAAGCGACAATGCCGGGACGAAGACCAATCTGGCCCGACTCTTGAACGGAGGGAAGCTTGGCGGCAGCGGCAAGCTGGTTATTTTGCCGGTCGATCAAGGATTCGAACATGGTCCGGCCCGCAGCTTTGCCCCGAATCAAGCCGGCTACAACCCTCATTACCACTTCCAATTGGCGATCGATGCGGGATGCAGTGCGTACGCCGCCCCGTTGGGATTTGTCGAGGCGGGCGCCGCCCAATTTGCCGGACGGATTCCTCTCATTCTCAAGCTGAACAATCACGACGTCTTGCACGATGACAAAGATCCCCTTCCATCGGTGACGGGCAGCGTACGGGATGCGTTGCGGCTCGGATGCAGCGCCGTCGGCTATACGATCTATCCGGGGTCCGCACACTGCCATGTCATGTATGAGCAGCTTCGCGCCATCGCGGAGGAAGCGAAGGAATGCGGCCTGGCCGTCGTGGTGTGGTCCTATCCCAGGGGAGCCGGTCTCAGCAAAGAAGGTGAGACAGCGATTGATGTGGTCGCCTATGCGGCTCAAATTGCCGCTCAGCTGGGCGCGCACGTCATTAAGGTGAAATTGCCGTCGGCGCATTTGGAACAGGCGGCGGCGAAGAAAGTGTATGAAGCGGAACAGGTCCCGACGAAGACTCTGTCGGAAAGAGTGCGCCATGTCGTGCAGAGCGCATTCGATGGCCGGCGCATTGTCATTTTTTCAGGCGGCGCCAAGAGTGACGAAAAGTCGTTTTTTGAGGAGGTCCGCGCCATTCGAGACGGAGGGGGCTTTGGGTCCATCATCGGGCGCAATTCGTTCCAACGTCCGAAGGCTGACGCGATCAAGTTTCTTCAGACCGTCATGGGGATTTACGCGGGAGACATCCCGTAGACTGCGTCCCGGGGAGGCGAGGTGAAGTTGTGCGAACGTGGCGTAGCGCCGCTTCACCCCGTATTTTTGACCAGGGCGTTGCATCAATGCTCCGTCCCTTGAGAGTAGGATTGAGTTGTTTCAGCGTCTTAGAAATGAGGATTCGTGCAGTTTGATCAACCGATTCAGCATCCACGGCGATCTTGGACTATTCCCCTCCTCTTGATTACATCCGGTATCGTAATCGGCCTGATCGTTGCGTCTCAATTTGAGTGGCTGCCGAGTAGCCGCGCAATCCCGGAGCCGGAAATTGCACCGCCGGTCAAGCCGGTGGCCAGCGCCGTTCAGCCGGCCTTGCCGGGATCCAACGGCCAAAACTTTGTGGATATCGCTAAGGCGGTGAAACCGGCCGTTGTGAATATTTTTGCGACGAGAAGCGGGAAGAGTGAAGGCATGCCCGGACAGGGATCGCCCTTTGATGATCCCTTTTTCCGGCGCTTCTTCGGCGACGAATTCTTCAGGCGCTTTGAGGCGCCGCGCGAACGGAAGGAGCGAGGCCTCGGATCGGGCGTCATCGTTGATGCGACGGGGATCATCATCACCAACAATCA